>JAQUFK010000033.1 GCA_028684695.1 Methanosarcinaceae archaeon
TATTGAAAATATAAAGGTTGATTCGGATTTCTTCCTCGCTAAGCTGATAAATCTTTCCGATTTTGGAGTCGAGGATGGACTTTGGACCTGCCGAAAGTTCTGCAACAACTGCAGCAACATCAGCACTTGACATGTCTTGTTTCATGAAGCTAAGTAATAGTCGAGCTTCGTATAAGTTTTATGTATCCCTAAGCTATTGCTCTAGCTCTTCAAAAACCCGCTTTAGGATTAAAGCATAGCTTTTCAAAACATACTTTTTCCGCTTTTTCAGAAATTCTAATATAAACAAAGCTCAAATATCACCTCTGCTATTCATAAGAATTCCCAATCTCAAAATCCTCAAAAATCCAAGCGGTTATAAAAAACATGAACCCCCGAACCATACGTTTCCTAAAATCCCGTTTTCAGGCTTATTATAAAAGCGCTCCGATCTCTCTTCCAGATCATCTGCCGCACCGGGAATGGGCCTTCCTTCTCTTTGATGATCTGCCTGAGAAATTTATGCGAAGACACAAAGCTTTTGGCTCTTCCGGAGAAGCTTTTGATTACCTGAAAGCAATGGCTCCAGCTCACGTTTATTCCTCAACGGCTTATTATGAGTATCCAAACGCCCGGAAGATGAAGGACAAAAACTGGCTCGGAGCCGAGCTTATTTTTGATCTGGATGCAGATCATCTCCCTGGAGCTTCGCATAATTATGCTGAGATGCTTGAGCAGGTAAAAAAGGAGGCTCTAAAACTGCTTGATTTTCTGCTAGAGGATTTTGGGTTTTTGGAAAGCGAGCTTGAACTTGTCTTTTCGGGAGGTCGAGGCTATCATTTCCATATCCGAAGTCCAAAAGTCTTTGGGCTTGAGAGTTCGGAGCGGAGGGAAATTGTAAACTATATAAGTGGGCAGGATTTGGATTTTAGGTACTTTTTCAAAGACGTTGCAATGGATGGGGATTTTGGGACCGGATCTCAGAGTTTTAAGGGAAAAAAGAACGTTCCACTTAAGTGCACGCTTGTTGGGTATGAAACGGGTTGGGGAAAAAGAATAGCCCGCTATCTTGTAGCTTCTATGAGAGAGGAAACTAAAAAAAAGTATAAGAAAGATATGTTTCCCGAACTTCGGAAAAACGAGGCCATTGCGGAGAACAAGGTTAAAAATATCATTAAAATTGCCCAAAACGAAACCGCGCTTGCAGACATTTTAGAGCAGGGCAGATTAGATTTTGACGTCCGAAACTTTAAGGAAATTGCGGAATACTTTATGCAGGAATCAAAGGCTAATTTTCTAGCCCGATATGGAGCAAACGTTGACGAACCAGTTACAGGAGATATCAAACGCCTTATTAGGGTGCCTGGATCCTTGCACGGGGGTTCGGGAATGCAGGTAAAAAAACTTAAGCTTTCAGAGCTTGAAAGCTTCAAACCCCTTGAAGAAGCTTTGGTCTTTGGAGAGAAACCTGTAAAGCTTAAAGTTTTAAAACCTTTTGCCTTAGAGTTGAAGGGCAAGGATTTAAAAGTGGAAGAAGGAATACAGAAAGTTCCGGAGTATGCAGCTATATATCTGATGTGCCGAGGTGTTGCCGAATATGGACAGTGAAGAGATCAGGCAAGTGCTATATAAAGAAAGAAGCCAGAGCCTGCGGGCGATTCCGGCTGAGTTTTTTTTGGAAGCTGGAAAGTATGTCCGGGAGCTTGAAGAGGAGATCCGGAAAATCGATAATCTCAGGTCTCCGGAATTGAAGATGCTTAATGGAGAATATGAGCGGACTACTTCGTTTCTTGAAACCATTTTTATGAACCGAATCAAAAAAGTTCTTGATCGGGCCTCAACTCAGGCTCAGGCTCATTCAAACCGGCCAATTGCAAAGGATCTAGAAAAATTGTTGCCTGTGGAAAAACGGCTTTACGATCTAGTTCTTGCTGGAATTGAGGCTGCAAAATTCGAAACTCTTGGCCCTATTTTAAATCCTGAAAAGTCAGCAAAGCCTGTTTTCTGGCCTGAACTTGTTAAAGCAAATGAATCAGACAGGGCTCAGCCTGAGAATTATTCCCCAAATTCCGAGCTTTTCAAAAGCCAGAAACCAACTCCGAATCCCCTGCCTTTTCAAGGTTCAGCTCTAGCTTCAACGGCCAAGGAAAAAGTCAAGGCTGCTTCTGGCAAAACTGATATAAATAAAGACTTCGTTCTCGTTCGAATATTGAAAGACCTTCCAACTTTCACAGGAGCCGACGGCCGAAACTACACGGTGAAAAGCGAAGATCTTGTGGTTCTGCCGCGGATAAACGCAACCGGTCTCTTAAAGCGCAAAGCTGCAAAGCTAATCTGTAAAAAGGCCAAGCAAGCCAAAAGCCCGGTCTAAATCCATCCGGGTTGGACAAGGGTTTTTCCAATATATTGGTTATATATATGTGTAGCTCTATTTGTGTAGCTGAACCCTGAATCCTGTATCCATTTCTTCTAGAGATTGCCAGTTTCTAGAAGCAGGATTTTTAAGGAAAAGGTCCAGAGTTTATCTTTCAGACTTATCTATTCAAGGGCTTCCCGATCAGATCTTCCCAGGATTTTAAGAAAGCCAGAAATTCAATCTACTGGGGCGTATTAAGGCTATCATTATACTTTTGTATCTTGATATTAAAGGCCTATACTCAAAAGCTATACAAGGCCAAAAACCGGGTTCGCAGGCTGCGGAATCTGCGAAACCCCGTCAGGGCCTATCAATTATTAAAAGTTAATCAAAGGTGTAGAAGATGAAGATTCCAAAGAAATTCAAAACCTATTGCCCCTTCTGCAAGACTCACACCGAACATGTGGCAGAAAGGGTTAAGAAAGGTAAAGCATCCTCCATGACCCGCATTGCAAGACAGAAAAAGAGACAATCCGGGATTGGAAACAGCGGAAAGTTCTCCAAGGTGCCAGGAGGAGACAAACCTACAAAGCGCATCTGGCTTAGATATCGCTGCAACGAATGCAAGAGAGCTCATCAGCGGCCCTGTTTCCGCGCAAAGAAATTCGAATTCAAGGAATAAAGGTAAGGAGTGATAAAAGGTGAACAAGTATGTCCAGAGGCCCAAGAGCAGGTTCCTGCGCGTAAAATGCAACGACTGTGAAAATGAACAGATTATCTTCGGCAGCGCAAGCCGCAAGGTTACCTGTGTTGTGTGCGGCCGAACCCTTGCAGAGTCCACAGGCGGAAAATCTACGATTACGACCCACATTCTCGAAGTCCTTGAATAAAGGCTTTTGGGAAAGTGGAAAGGATTACAAAGAAAGAGGAAGTGGTACGAATGGGAATCGATTATTGGCCTGAAATCGGAGAATTCGTAGTATGCACGGTAAAGAACGTAACTGATTTCGGAGCCTACGTCGAGCTTGAAGAATTCGGGGGAAAGGAAGGGTTTATCCACATCTCCGAGATCAAAGCAGGCTGGGTGAAATACGTCAGGGACTATGTAAGGGAGGGCCAGAAAATCGTCTGTAAGGTCCTGAACGTGGACCCCTCCCGCGGCCACATCGACCTTTCCTTGAAAGACGTAAACGAGCACCAGAGGCGCGCTACAATTCAGGAATGGAAAAACGAACAGAAATCCGAAAAGTGGCTTCAGTTCGTAGCGGAAGAAACCAACTCCGATAAAAGGACTATGGAAGCTCTCCGCGATATGTTCTATACTGAGTTTGGAAGCGGATATATGGCCTTTGAGGAAGCCGCAATCGAAGGGAAAAAAGCTTTTAAGGATCTGAAAATCAATGAAAAGATTATCGAGAGCATTGTTAGTGTTGCAATCGAAAATATCAAGCTGCCCTTTGTGGATATCGCAGGCTATGTTGATCTAAGAAGCGATCTTCCTAATGGAATTGAGGTTATAAGAGAAGCCTTGACCGCTGCGGATAGGATCGAGGACGTTGATGGAAAGGATGTCAGACTCGATGTCAGCTATACAGGAGCTCCAAGGTATCGGATAAAGGTTATTGCCCCGGATTATAAGAAAGCCGAAGCTGTGCTTAAGAAATCTGCCCAAGCGGCAATTGATAGCATAGTAGCTAGCGGAGGCACAGGGGTTTTCCTTAGGCATATCGAATCTGAAAAGGCGTGATAGCCTTTGGGATCCAAAATCCGAAGGTGCAAGGAGTGTGGCAGGTACACCCTCAAAGAACTTTGTTCAGCTTGTGGGGGTAGAAGTATTCCTGCTCACCCCGCTCGTTTTTCTCCTCTTGATCCTTACGGCAAGTATCGCAGGCTTGCAAAAAAGGGAATGGGGAATTAATTTTATAGATTTGTTTTTTGAAACTGTTTTTAAACTTTAAACTTATTTCTTATATTAATTTTCATGCAGAGAGAAAGAAGGGATGCTTTTATGCAGGAAAGTACGCTTATCCGTCTTAAAAAGGAAATAGAACTTGAAAAGCCTATACTGATAGTCGGGCTTCCCGGAGTTGGGCTTGTAGGAAAACTGGTAGCGGAACACCTGGTGAGCGAGCTTAACGCTGAAAAAGTTTTTGAGGTTTATTCCCCCCATTTTCCTCCTCAGGTTTTGGTAAATGAGGATTGTACGGTTAGACCGGTTAGCAATTCCATCTATCTTGGAAAAGCAAATGAGCAGGATGTGCTTTTCCTTGTGGGAGATCACCAGAGTGCAAGTTCTCAGGGGCATTATGAACTCTGTACTCTTTATCTGAAACTTGCAGCTGAACTTGGAGTTTCTAGAATCTACACTCTTGGAGGCTACCCAACTGGGAAACTGGTTCATGAGAATGTAGTACTCGGAGTGGCCAATAGTCTGGAGCTTATAGAAGAGATTAAGGCATATGGAGTGGAGTTTCGAGAAGCTGAGCCAAGTGGCGGAATTGTCGGAGCTTCGGGGTTGCTTGTAGCTTTTAGTAGGTTAGAGAATCTCGATGCTGTTTGCCTAATGGGAATGACTCCAGGCTACCTGATGGATCCAAAAAGTGCCCAAAACCTTCTGGGAGTAGTTTGCCAAATTCTCGGAATTGAGGTTGATACGACGGCTCTTGAGGAGAAGGTAAAAGAGATGGAAAGTGTAGTCGAAAAGCTAAAGGAAAAAGAGGAAATGCAAAAATTCCAGGCTACAAGGCCTTCTGAGGAAGATTTGCGTTATATCGGGTGATTTTAAGTTCTTTTCTGAGAACTGAAATGCAACTTTTTAATAAATAATCCCGGATGCCCATGAAAGTTAACGCTGATCTTCACCTTCATTCAAAGTATTCTATGGCCTGTTCCAAAAAAATGGAGCTTCCCATAATTGCTAGGGAAGCCGCTAAAAAAGGGATGGAACTTATAGGCACAGGAGATTGCCTTCATCCAAAATGGCTTGCCGAGATTAAAGCAGCCTCAAGCTCTGATGAAGAAATCCAGATCGGAAATACTTTTTTTATTCCTACCACTGAAGTTGAGGATAAAAATCGGGTCCATCATCTTCTGATTCTTCCCTCTATTTCAAAGGCTGAGGACTTGGCCGAACGCCTGAATAAATATGGAGATTTGGCTTCAGATGGGCGACCTACCCTGAAACTGGGGGGCTGCGAACTTGCAGAAATTGCAAAGGAGCTTGGAGCTTTGCTTGGCCCCTGTCATGCTTTTACTCCTTGGACAGCTCTTTATGCTTCGCATGCTTCTCTTGAAAGTTGTTATGGAGATCGGGTTGATTCAATTGCTTTTCTGGAACTTGGCCTGAGTGCGGATAGTAGTTATGCTGATCGTATTAAAGAACTCCAAACCCTGACTTTTTTATCTAATTCTGATGCTCATTCCCCTTGGGCTAATAAGCTTGCCCGGGAGTTTACTTGTTTTGAGCTTCCGGAAATTAGTTTTGAGGGCTTAGAAAAAGCCATCCTCAGAAGGGAAGGTTATGGTCCGACTTTAAATGTTGGATTTTTCCCACAGGAAGGAAAATACAACAGATCCGCTTGTATCAAGTGTTTTTCTTCTTTTTCTCTTGAGGAAGCCAAAGCTCTTCGCTGGTGCTGCCCGGATTGTGGAGGGCGGATTAAAAAAGGAGTTCTTGATCGGGTGGCCGAACTTGCCGATTTTAAGGAAGCTCACTCTCCTGCTCACAGACCGCCTTATCTTCATCTGATTCCGCTTTCGGAAATTATTCAGATGACTCTGGGCCATGCAAGCATCCAAACCAAAGGCGTAAAGACCGCTTGGAATGCTCTTATAAACCGTTTCGGATCCGAGGTTGAAGCCTTGGTCTCTGCTGAGCCTGCGGAACTTGGGAAAGTTGTAGAGGAGCGCATTGTCCAGGCAATCCTGGCCTTTCGGGCAGGAGATGTTAATATCCAGCCTGGAGGAGGAGGCAGGTACGGTTGGGTAGAGCTTCCAGAACGCTTAAGGCCCAAGCCAAAGCAAAACCCTAATAATAATAATAATAATAATATGAGCCAAAAAAACGAAGTCAAAACCTTTCAAAAACCCAAGGGCCAGAAATCCCTTTTTGATTTCTGATCTTTTTATTTCTTATTTTTTATTTTTCCCTAAAGTTTTTCAATTCTTTAGCCTTTTTCGAGAATAAGGTATATAATAGATTAAGTATATTCAATAAATCCCGCTTTGGAATCCTTCCTTTTCGGATATAACTTTGTTAAAAATTAGTATATTCTGGGCCCAGATAGCCGAGTGGTAAGGCGGTGGTCTCGAAAACCACTTCCTCCTGGAAGAGCGCAGGTTCAAATCCTGCTCTGGGCGTAAATTCATAGGCTGAAAGTATTCTTTTTTGTTAAGTAAGCTAAAACTCTTTACTTCTGCATTTTTTCTGCTTTTATTTTAATAAGATTTTTTCAGGTTTCGGATTAAAAAATTGTCATTACTTTTGCGCCTTTAAGTCTTGAAATTTCGATTTCGGAGCTTTTGAGGACTTTTCTCCTAATTTTAATAGGCGCTCCGGCCCTGAGAGCAAGAGCGATGCCGTCGCTGGGTCTTGCGTCAAATTGCAGGATTTTTTTTCCTTTTTTCAAAAGCAGGCGGGCGTAATAGATATTATCTACTTTGTCGTCAATGAGCACCCCTTCGACTTTTAGCTTAGTCTGCTTAAAAATTTCAATCATAAGGTCATGGGACATAGGTCTGGGATAGGAGATGCTTTTGAGAACATTGCTTATGGAAATGGCTTCAAGGTGACCTATAAAAATGGGAAGCAACTTTCCTTTTTCATTTTCCAGGAGGACTATGGGAGTAGGATCCCTTAAGGCGTCTATTATATAGACTTCCTTGACACGGATTTCCTCGAAATCCTCATACTCGTCCATAGCTGTTTGTATGCCTGTTTCTTATTAAAACTTTATTAAATTCCTCATTTAATTTATTAAATAAGATGGGCATAACAGAGCTTTTCTTTCTTCTTTTTTTCGGCTTTCAAGCGTTTTTAAAGCCGTATTTTCCAATAAGGGGCACAAAAACGACTCTTCCTTTCCCTTCCCTTGAGATTCTCCCGTTCTTGTCCTTTTTTATCAGAACCAGTTCCTGAAAATAATCTCCTATAGGAATTACCATAAGGCCTCCTGGCTTCAGCTGTTCGAGCAGGGGTTTTGGAACTTTTGGAGCGGTGCAGGTAACTGCGATCCGATCAAATGGTGCAAAAGCAGGTGCTCCAAGGGAGCCATCTTCAAGGAGTAAAGTTACGTTTTTATAGCCTGTTCTTTTTAGATTGGCTTTTGCAAACTCAAAAAGGGGCTTTAGTCTTTCTATAGAATAAATTTGCCCCTTCTTTTTTCCTTTGCCTAGAAGTTCGGCCATGACGGCCGCATTATACCCTGAACCTGCTCCGATTTCAAGGACTTTTTGCCCTTCAGCAAGTTCAAGAAGCTCGCACATAATTGCAACCATATGAGGCGCGGAAATCGTCTGGTTGTACCCTATTTCTAAGGGGGTGTCTACATAGGCTACCTCCCGCAAGAAGGGCGGGACAAACTCCTGCCTTGGAACTCTGTGCATGGCAGCCAGGACGGGTTTAGAAATGCCAAACTCATTAAGAGAATTTATAAGGCCTTGCCTTTCGGCCTCAAATTCCTTTTCCTCTTTTCTGCCCTTCTTCTCTTTTCTATTTTTCTTGTTTTTTCTCTTACCAAGGTCCTTTTCTAAAATCACTTCCCCATGCCCTTCTTCTTTTCTTTTTTGCGAATATCCTTTTTACATGTTTAGCAGCTGTCCCAGCTCCTTTCCTGGAGAGGAAGCCTCCGTCTCTAATTTTTATTTTTGTAAGTGTAACCTTTTCCTTGCCGATTTTTTCTTCTGCTCCCACAACAAACTCATAATCTCCAGGAACTTTCTTTTCCATAACCTCCGTCTTTTCGGTTCCGGACTGCACAGAGAATTTTATTGTAATCTCATCAATAGCTCTTGCCCAGATCGTATCCAGTTCCTCAGCTTTTGCAAAATCCGGGCGTTTTTCCCCGACTTCAAGGGAGGTTATGAGAATCGGACAGACTATGTCAGCTGCTTCATCATCTACCACAAGCTCGTCGTCCACATAAAGAACTTCTTCGGCTTCAAGTTCCGTTTTACAGCTAAAAGATTCCTCTCCTTTACTGATAACTACATTTACCTTCAAGATTTTTGGGCTCTTCAGACTTGTTGCATGGACCTGTCCGCATTCCAGACAGCGAACCACAGGGTTTTGCCCACTTTTCAGGACCTCATGCGGGACCTCTTCCTCAGGGGAGCATGAGGGACATTCAACTTCGATTTCCTCTTTCATAGTCAAACCAGTACATGCATTCAAAAGACTATATATTTATCTCCTCCGGGCAGGGTTTTTACAGGAATTTTCTTCTTTTTTAAGGATTTTATTACTCTTTACAATTCTTATTTTTTTTGGGCTTTTCTCTTTATATGAAAAGCTTTATTATCTCTGCCTGCCTATTTTTAAATCTCATAATTGAGACGCGTCTCATAATTAAGATAGCAAGGTGCAGAGAGTGCCGAAAATCCAGTATCTGAAAAAACTTGCCCTCTTGGGGGCAGTCCGAAACCCCCTCAAGGTCTCTTCAACCGAATTTAAGGTTCATGTAGGGGGCAGTTCCCAGACCGTTTCAAGAAAACTGAAACAACTGGAAGAGGAAAAGCTGATCGAACGCAAACTCGTGCCAGGCGGACAGTTGATTAAAATGACAGACGATGGGATTGAAATTCTTAAAAACGAATATGCTGAATACAGGCAAATTTTTTCCCCAGGGTCCGAAGGCTTCGAACTCAAAGGCAGCGTGCTTACAGGGCTTGGCGAGGGAGAGTATTACATAAGTATTCCTGGCTATAAAAAACAGTTTAAAGAAAAACTGAATTTTGAACCCTTTCCCGGTACCTTGAATGTGCAGCTTGACGAGGAGAGTGCAGCTCGCAGAGATGGCTTGAGCGAGGCTTTTGCAGTGCACATTGAAGGTTTTAATGACGGGAAGCGGACTTACGGGAGCGGAAAGTGTTACAAGGTAACGGTCTGTGGAAAAAAAGCCGCAATTGTTGTCCCTGAAAGAACGCATTATCCTTCTGATTTAGTCGAACTAATCTCTCCGCTTAAGCTCAGGGAGGTTCTGGGCCTCAAAGACGGGGACAGAGTAAGTATACTGGTAGAAAAAGAGGAAATGGAGGCCCAAAAATGAATGGAAACGAGGTTTGCAATCCCCCTGAAGAGCTTTCGGAGTGTAAGAGTATGGTCTATGAAAATGAAAAAATCCAGCGGGCCTTAAAAGCCCTCCGCTCCGGAGAAATGATTTTGATCTATGATTCGGATTCAAGGGAAGGAGAAACCGATTTCGTAATCCCTGCAAAGGCGGTCGGATTCCAAGATGTGCAATGGATGCGCAAAGCTGCAGGCGGGCTTATCTGTGTTGCTGTGGACCCTCTGGCTTCCAAAGAGCTTGGTTTACCCTTCATGGCGGATTTGGTTCGGGCTGCAAGCAAAGAGGATGAGGAACTTTCCAGGGTTGTGGAAAAGGCTGGAGATCTCAAGTATGATACTAAATCCTCCTTTTCCATATGGGTAAACCACAGGGAGACTCGAACCGGAATTCCTGACAAGGAAAGAGCATTTACCATACGCAAAATCGGAGAAATTGCAGAAAAAGCACTTGCAAGAGCTGGCCCTCGTTTTGGAGACGAGTTTCGAACTCCCGGACACGTTGCTCTTCTCAGAGCTGCTGAGGGGCTTTTAAATGAGCGGAGAGGGCAGACTGAGCTTTCCGTAGCTCTTGCCAGGATGGCAGGCATTACTCCTGTAATGGTAGTTTGCGAAATGCTTGACGATAACAACGGAAAAGCGCTTTCAAAGGAAGCCTCAAAAGCCTATGGGCAAGAACACGGGCTTGTTTTCCTGGAAGGGTTGGAAATTGTGGAGGCCTATAAGAAGTGGGAAGAGGCTTCCCAGTAAATCTGCTTTTTTAATATACTCATTTAGTTTTTTTCATTTTTTAAAGTCAGGGGATTTTTATGGGCTCGAGGTTCAGGCAAATCCGGAAGGTTCTTCTCTATGTGCTTTTCCTGAACCTTGCTGTGGCCTTTGCCAAACTTGCTTACGGGAATCTGACGGCTACTCTTAGCATGCAGGCGGATGGCTACCATTCCCTTTTTGACGGGGTCTCAAACCTTGTGGGCCTTGCGGGCAGTTATGTGGCTTCTAAGCCCCCTGATCGGGAACATCCCCACGGCCACCAAAAATACGAGACTCTTGCCTCGCTTTTCATAGCTTTCCTTCTGCTTTTCGTAGGCTTTGAAATTTTTAAAGCTGCTCTCGAGCGTTTTTATTCTGAAACCGTCCCCGAAATCACCTTTTTTAGTTTTCTTGTAATGTTTGGAACCATGGGGCTTAATTTCTTGGTTACTCGGTACGAGTATGGGAAAGGAGTTGCTTTAAAAAGCCAGGTTCTAATTGCGGATTCTTTGCATACTAAAAGTGATATTTATGTCTCAATCTCAGTCCTCTTTGGGCTGCTAGCCTCCAAATTAGGGTTTCCTCTTCTGGATCCAATAATTGCCCTTTTTATTTCCCTTTTAATCTTCAGAGCTGGCTGGTTCATCATTAAACAGAGTTCTGTAGCTCTGTTGGACATGGCTTTGCTAGACGAAGAGGAGATTTGCAAGCTTGTCCTTGAGGTTGAAGGGGTGGAAAGTTGTCACAAAATCAGGACCCGGGGAAGTCCTGGCGATATAAGAATTGATATGCATCTTCAGGTCAGGTCCGAGCTTTCCGTAGAAGCAGCTCATTTAATCTCCCATCAGGTTAGTAGGTTTTTAAAAACCCGGCTTGAGGGTGTTTCTGAAGTAATCGTACACATTGAGCCTGCGGCTTTTGAATCCCAAGCTTCAAATAGCAAAAAAGCAAGTTAAAGCACATGGCAGGTAGCAGCTTCGGACAGATTTTCAGAATCACTACATGGGGCGAATCCCACGGCCGAGCCGTTGGAGTCGTTGTAGAGGGCCTCCCGGCAGGGCTTTCTTTTTCGGAGGCTGATATTCAAAAAGAACTTGACCGGAGGCGCCCCGGGCAGAGTGCGGTTTCTACCCCAAGGCAGGAACAGGATAAGGTCGAAATTCTCTCTGGAATTTTTAAGGGGCGCAGCACCGGAACTCCCGTTTCCATGCTTGTATGGAACGCAGACGCTAAAGCTTCCTCTTATGCCGCAATCAAAAACACTCCAAGACCCGGACATGCTGATTTTACCTATCAGGCCAGATATGGTTTTCGGGATTACCGGGGTGGGGGCAGGGCTTCGGCTCGGGAGACGCTTGGAAGGGTTGCAGGCGGAGCTCTTGCTAAATTACTCCTTGCCAACTTCGGGGTAAAAGTGGTAGCCCAGGTTCTTGAACTCGGAGGGATTAGAGCTAAAACTTCCAGTTTTGAAGAGCTGCTTAAAAATGTTGAAAAAACCCAAGTCCGTACAGCTGATCTTGGAGTTGCCGAAAAGATGCTTGAGGCTGTGGCTAAAGCTCGTGCAGAAGGCGATAGTATAGGCGGGATTGTAGAGGTTTGGGCTCGAGGAGTGCCTGCGGGGCTTGGAGAGCCAGTTTTTGACAAGCTTGATGCAGAGCTTGCCAAAGCCTTAATGAGTATTCCTGCGGTTAAGGGTTTTGAGATTGGAGCAGGCTTTGAAGCTGCAAGGCTTAGGGGCAAGGAAATGAATGATCCTTTTTGCATGAAAGGCAATTGTGTAAGCTGTACTCAGAATAGGGCTGGAGGAGTGCTTGGAGGAATTTCCACAGGGCTTGAGTTGGTTTGCAGGGTTGCGGTAAAGCCTACGCCCTCTATTTCAAGTCCGCAACAAAGTGTGGATCTTCGGACGGGAAAGGCTACGCAAATTGAAATTAAAGGCAGGCATGATCCTACAATTCCTCCCAGACTGGTGCCTGTGGCTGAAGCTATGGTTGCTCTTGTCCTTGCGGATCATATGCTCAGAAGCGGATTTATAAACCCGAGAACTCTGCTAAATGAAAAGAATTGAATGTTTTTTCTTAATGTCCGCCTTCTTTTCTAAAATGAAATATTATTAATAGGACTTCTTACTTCTTTTATTATTGGTAAGCCGGAATATTTACTGGACTTTTTCTGACCGGTTTTTTATGACAGGCTATTAATATGACCTCTTAGGTATAACAAATCCTAAATTATTCAAATTCTCTTATCTATATAATTTAATACCCAGACTAAATTTTTTAAAATAATGATCAGCATGATTAAAGCACCAAGGCTTATAGCATGGGAGCTTACCGCAGGCTGCAACCTGAATTGTGTGCACTGTCGGGGTGCTTCCACCTCCCGGGTTCCTGCAGGGGAACTTTCAACCAAAGCAGCAAAGCATTTCATTGATGAGGTCGTGGAATTAGGCAATCCTATCCTCATCCTGAGTGGAGGCGAACCCTTAGTCAGGCCCGACGTTTTTGAGCTTGCCAGATACGGGACTGATTCCGGGCTCAGGGTTGTCCTTGCGACAAACGCAACCCTAGTAACTCCTGAAATTGCAGAAAAACTTAAGGCGGCCGGTGTCCAGAGGGTTAGCGTGAGTCTGGATGGCGCAAACGCTAAGACCCACGATAGTTTCCGAGGCGTTCCTGGAGCATTTTCCCGCTCTCTTGCCGGGATAAGGGTTCTAAAAGCCGCAGGGCTTCCTTTCCAGATCAATACCACAGTTTCAAAACGCAATCTTGAGGAAATTCCGGCAACTTTTGAGTTTGCAAAGGAAATAGGAGCTGTAGCTTATCATGTCTTTTTCCTAGTGCCTACAGGAAGAGGTCAGGCCGCGGATGAAGTCTCTCCTGTGGATTATGAAAGGGTTCTTAACTGGTTTTACGAGCAACAAAAAAGTGCGAATATCCAGTTAAAGGCAACCTGTGCCCCTCACTATTTCAGAATAATGCGCCAGAGGGCAAAAAAGGAAGGAATCGAGATTTCGGTAAAGACTCATGGTTATGAGGCAATGACAAAAGGTTGTCTTGGAGGAACCGGATTTTGCTTTGTCTCAAGTGTTGGCGAGGTTTTTCCTTGCGGATATTTGCCTGTTCTTGCGGGTAATATAAAGGAGCAGCCTTTCAAAGTAATCTGGGAAGAAGCCGAGGTCTTTAAAAAACTCCGAGCTCCAGAAGAACTTAAAGGCAAATGCGGAGCTTGTGAGTATAAATCCGTTTGTGGAGGCTGCCGAGCTCGGGCCTATGCGGCAACTGGAGACTATCTTGAGGCAGAACCCTACTGTATTTATACCCCTAGAAAAAAAGGGCAGGGATTGGATGATTAAGCTTGATAAACCCACTTCTTATGTGAAACCCGGAGCCTCGATTTCAGCTTTTTCGGGTGGAGGCGGAGCAAAATCCTGTTTGGAACTTGATACTCTCGATAAGGCTATTTTAAATGCGATTCAGCCTGATTTCCCTCTAGAAGAAGAGCCCTTTGAGCTGCTTGCAGCGCAGCTTGGACTTTCCGAATCTGAGCTTTTAAAACGGCTGAAGCTTCTGAATGAAAATGGGGCTGTCAGACGCATTGGGCCTGTTTTGAATTCTAGAAAACTGGGAGGTGTAAGCACCCTTGTTGCTTTGAAGGTTCCTAAGGAAAATATTGAAGATGTTGCGGCTTTTGTGAACCGTTTTCCTGAAGTTTCCCATAACTATGAACGGCAGGGAGATTACAACCTTTGGTTTACCCTCTCGGCTAAGAGCAAAGAAAAACTCGATGCGATCATAAAAAGTATAAAATCAAAAACAGGATGTCCAATGCTGGATCTTCCCACCCAGCAGCAGTTTAAGATCAGAGTAAAGTTTAATATCCAATAATAATATTCAAATTCAAGCTCTGAAAGTTCTGGATTCCGAGGTTTTTGTAACTTTTTAATCTGCTTTATTTGGGCTGCTGTATTTTTATTCAATCTCAAATTTGTTTAATCGTGTTACTCCCATCTCTGATTAATTTCTTTTTTCGGGCAGGACCCGGAAACCGGGGTTAAAAAATGGATGAAATTGACTTAAAACTTTTAAAACTCACACAGGACGGCATTCCCCTTACCCCTTCTCCCTTTGCGGGAGTTGCAAAGGAACTGGGTCTGACTGAAAAGGAAGTTGTAATACGCCTTCGAAATCTGCAAAAAGAAGGGAAAATCCGGCGTTTTGGAGCTTCTATAGGGCACAGAGTCATAGGAATCACGGCAAATGCCATGTGTGTTTGGGACGTGCCTGATGAGCGGGTCGAAGAAGTTGGGCAGATTATGGCCGATTTTTCTGAAGTCAGCCATTGCTATCAGCGCCCGCGTTTTCCGGACTGGCCTTACAATCTCTTTACCATGGTGCATGCTTATACTGAGGCCGAATGCGAGGAAGTTGCGGCCCGGATTTCGGAGGCTACAGGTATAAAGAAATACAAGCTGCTTTTTAGTAAAAGAGAGTTTAAGAAAACCGGGGTAAGGCTCTGAAAAAGGATTTTTTCTTGCTCGATGGGATTAATTTCTTGTTTATACCGATTTATTCCCTATTTTTTAAAATTTCTCGACTTCAGGGGTGAATATGCATGCAGAAGCCGAAAAAGCAAAAAATAAATGAACAAAACCCGGAAGCTTATCTTCCTCTTATGATTGATTTTTCCGATCGGAAAGTCCTTATTTTTGGGGGAGGGCCGGTCGGAGAGCGAAAAGCAACTCTTTTTTCAAGAGTTGCGGAGACTACGGTTGCAAGTCTGGGTTTTTCGGAAAAACTGCTTGAGCTTGAAGCGGCAGGAAAACTTAATCTCTTTAAGCTCGATCTGTCGGGAGCTTCTGATTCAAGGCTTCTGGCTTTTATGACTGGAGTTTTTTTGGTAATTCCGGCAACAAGCAGTCTCTCTCTTAATGAGAGGCTTTCAGCTCTTGCGGAAAAAAAAGGCTGTCTTGTAAACAGAGTTGAATTTGCAGGGGCCGTGGTTGTGCCTTCGCTTATCCAAAGAGGGCCTCTTATGATTGGGATTTCGACTTTTGGGCAAAGTCCTGCAGTTTCAAAATTCACCCGCAAAAAAATAGAAAGCGTAATTTCTCCCGAATACGAGGGGATGATAAGGCTTCAGGCCAAACTCCGAGCTTATCTTAAGGAGCATGTTTCCGAACAGAAACGGAGGCAGTATCTCCTCTGGAAGGTTCTTGAAAGTGAAGAAGTCTGGGAAAAACTAAGTGCAG
>JAQUFK010000185.1 GCA_028684695.1 Methanosarcinaceae archaeon
TTTCGATTATTTCGGAAGGCTCAAGCTTTCCTTTGGCTTTTTCTACAGCTGCAATTACACTATCCTTTTTGCAGGATACAATCGCAGCAGAAAGTTCTGATAATAGTTCTTCTTTGCTTCCCATTTTAAACCCCCTTTTTTATTTCCGGAATATTTATTGAAGAATTCAATCTAAAAACAGCTATTTATGCAGCTTCATCCCCCTGCTTCTTTTCCCACCCTTTTCCTATTTTTTCGGAAAATTCCTATGAAAGCTTTTTTTTCTAGAAATTTCCTAAATATCATATTCCCCTCAAATTTATATATCTATTTATATACCAATGGAATTTGTTTAACCTGTTTTCAGATCACTTAAAAATCTTCGACCTCCAGGCCCAGTCCTTCTCCGGCCAGCATCATTTCGGCATAGAGCAATTTTTCAAGGGTTTCGGCTACGTATTTGCGTTGCTGATATTTCAAAATGTCTTCATGCATGTGAAGATCAGAGTCGACCTGGACTCTGAGAAGAGCAAAATGAAAGGCTTTTTCATTTTTTATTTTCATACTGTAGAACGTTTCTAACAAGGCTGGAAGTCTAAAAGGAGCTTCTATTACTTCACTTAAAAGTAGCATCTCCTCTGAGATATTTTCGGACTCAGCCCTTATATTTTCCCTGCCCAAGATAAGTTGCAGGACCTTTTCAGAATATTTTCTTCCTGAGATGAGAATTTCTTTGTTGATAGTTTCAACTCCTATTTTTTATTTGTTGTGTGTGGGTAGTAGATTTTTAGGAGCAAAAATAGTTTTGCTCCCTCCCTTTTTAGCCTGAAAAAAAAGTTTTGCGGGAAATGAAATAGAAGAAAAAAGAAATTCAGGCCAACATTCCCTTTACGATCACATCAACTGCTTCGTCTTCTTCAAGCCCGCGAGCCATGAGGGTTTCCACTTCTTTTTTGTCCACACACCCTATTGCAGCCTCGTGGGTAACCTTGGCAAGAGGGTTATCTACTCTGACAATCGGAACCGCTTCAGCCTTTGCCTCATCCTGGATTACTTCCATACAATCCACATGGCCTCGAGCCTGAGGTGCATGACCTTCGGTAATTCCTATGAATTCGGAGGAAGCCTTTTCTGTCAGAGCGATTCGGCTTTTGATAACACTTCTTGAATTTTCTCCGTTTAAAGAAATCCTTTCTTTGATTTTTATCCGGTCCTCGGCTTTTCCGTAAACCTTTGTAATCATCTCGCAAAGAGCGTCTTTTTCCGCAGCCACATCGTAATCGAAATCAAGGCACCCAACTCGGCCTTCGACAAGAGTAAAGTTTGAAAGATAACGTCCGCCTTCCTCAACCTTGATAAAGGACTTTGGGCTTACCTGAACTCCTCCATAAGATCCGTGAAAGTGAGTCTCATTATAAATAAGGGAGGCGTTTTTCCCGATATGCATTTTTGCCTCCATCTTGTGAATTACTTTCACAGCGTTTGGGAAGGTACAGTGGGCAATCAGTTCCACACTTGAAGCCTCTTCAGCTACAAAATCCATATTTATCTGCTGCAACCCATCTTCAGGGACCACTCCAAAGCAAAGGTGAACAGGATTTGGGATTTTATATCCTTTTTTGATTGTCAGTTTTATATTTACCCCGTTTTCCTGCTCTTCCTTTTCGAGCACAACTCCTTCGGTCTGGTTTGCACTTAGCACCTTGCTTCCGCTAATCACTAGGCTTGAGACCTCGTGATCATGCAAAGCAGCTGTATTTCCTCCAGCTGCAGCATAGGCTGAGTCAATGTTTTTAAGATCTTCAGATAGTACTTTCAACGTTTTCACAGTCATGAGCGGTCCTCCAGGGAATAAAGCCTATTGTCACAAGGAATACACCTGTTTATAAAAAACTGGCTAATCTCTTTGGGGTTTCCGCTTCTAAGCACCGCTCCTTCACACATAAGAGAGGCTCTGTCCGAAGCTTCAGCAATTTCCTTTCTGTGGGTGATTACAAGCACGGAAGCCCCATTTTCTTTCAGGGCTTGGATAAGAGTTACGATTTCTTTTAAGGAAACCACATCGATTCCGGAATCCGGCTCGTCAAGAATTGCAAGTTTTGGTTTCATGGTAAGAATAGAGGCAAGCTCGATCCTTTTTCTCTCTCCTCCACTTAGAGCTTCTCCAACTTCTCTATCAATATATTTTTCAGGTTTTAGATCCACTTGCTCAAGGGCGCCCCAGATTTCCTTTTCCAGGTTTTTGTCGGGGTCTTGGACTCCGATTGCAAGATAGTCTCTAACTGTCAGCCCTTCAAAACGGGCAGGCTCCTGCCAGGCAAGGGTTATGCCTCTTTTTGCTCTTTCTGTTATTGAAAGGGAGGTAAGGTCTTCTCCGTTAAAGAAGATCTTTCCTTCTTCGGGCTCGTATCCTTGCAGGCCCATAAGTGTATAGGCAAGCGTGCTTTTTCCAGCCCCGTTTGAACCTATAATGCTATGGATTTCTCCGTCTCCTACCTCTAGGTTAACTCCGGTCAAGATTTTTTTTCCGTCGCGGCTCAGGATAAGGTTTTTTAAGCAAAGCATAGGAAACACCTCTGTTATTTTTACAAGCAATTTTCCGCACTTTTACACTCCAGCAATTCCTTGCAACGCCGGAGGTCCTCTACGTTATTTACATTTATTGCCAGTTTGGGATTGTCCAGTATAAGATTAAAGTCTTCCTGTTCTTCCTGGATATTATTACTGTCCAGGATATTAACTCCCGATGGGACGATCAGTTTTCCTTTTTTATTGAAAACGGTATCTGGCCTGACCCCAATTTTTCTGCAAACTTTTATTGGAACATAAACCGAAAGAGCCGGCTCTTCGTGTTCCTCATAGGTCTCAATTATTGAGTCTATCATCTCGGAGGTGAGCAGGGGTAAATCTGACATGGTAATCATTACCGGACCTTCTGTTCCCGATGTTTCCACGGCATAGATCATATCACCTACATAATTTCCTCCAAATGTATGAATCACTCCTACTTCTCCCCCATAGCGTTTCTGAAGCATAAACTCGGTTTTCGGAGTGACCGGAGAAACTGCAACAAAAACTCTATCAATATGTTTCGCAGCTCTTAGAGTATCGATCACATAGGTAATAAGGGGTTTTCCGAGCAGCTCCACACAGGGTTTTTCTCCCATTCCAAGCCTTTGCCCAAGTCCACCTGCCATTACAATAGCATCCATATAAGTCCTCCCGCATCTCCTTTATTACTTAGTTGAAAAATTATGGCAATGCTTATCAGGGCAATTACCCTTCCAAGTTCGTTTGCTGTACCTATGCCGTCTCCATTCAGGCCCCCAAAGTGAGAATTACTCCGCTGAAGCAGGAAAAGTGCCGAAATAGAGGCTGCAAGATACGCAAAAAGCCCTATGCTGCCAAAGGCTAAAGTGCAGCTTAGAGCCCCGAAAAGAAAGCCGATTGAAAAATTGGTTTTTGTTGCCCCGTTTATGGTCATGGCTCCGAGGCCTTCGTGGATGGATTTTCCAAAAGTGGCAATTGTGAGCATGGCTTGTTTGGAACTGACTTCGGCCACGAACAGACTAAGGAACATGATTTTAGGGAGCCCCAGTTCTAAGAGTCCCAGATCTGAAAAGGTTTTGCCTTCGAGCTGGACAGCCCGAAGAGCACTGTAAAACATAAGCAGAAGCAGGACGCAAAAAGCTAC
>JAQUFK010000034.1 GCA_028684695.1 Methanosarcinaceae archaeon
ATCGTTGATTTCGGATTTCACCTGTTCAACGATTTCATCAAGGGTTTCTTCATTGGCTACTCGGAGAGGAGAACCTGCAAGAGCCTCATCAAGCCCTGGAGCTGAAATTTTTACTCCAGCTGCAGCCTTAACACTTTTTATCTGCTTAAACTTGCTTTCATAGCGGATTTCGGAAAGTTCTCTGGGTTTTAAGATCGCCCTTACCTTGGTTTGGATGGGCTCTCCCAAACTTCCTATCACCACAGTATCTCCTTTTTTAAGGATCCCGTCGTAGATAATAATATCCGCAGTTGCCCCAAGGCCTTTTTCTTCCTTAACTTCCAGAATAGTCCCTACGCCAGGGCCTGTTGCACTGTACTCTAGGTTTGCTTCCAGAAACTTTTGGGCTAGGCCAAGAAGCATCAAAAGCACATCAGAAATCCCTTCTCCGGTAAAGGCACTTGCAGGAATCACACCAAGGGATCTTTGAAAATCTTTTACCCGGTCATACCGCTCGGCGGCAAAGCCCTGGTTATAGAGTTCTCCAATGACTTCATAGAGCTTCATGTCAAGGAGCCCTTGGACCTGTTCACTCTGTTTTTTGAAGCTTGCTGCAAAAGGCAAATCCTTATACGAAACCCAACCTCCTAGCCTGTCGATCTTATTTGCAACAACCACAAATGGGGTTTTGAAACGCTTTAAGATCTGCAGGCTTTCGAAAGTCTGGGGCTTAAACCCTTCGTTTATGTCCACAACCACAATCGCAAGGTCGGCTAAAGCTCCTCCCCTGCTTCTGAGAGTTGTAAAAGCATGGTGGCCCGGAGTATCGATAAAGAGGAGTCCCGGAACATGGAAACGGCTCTTTAATTTAGGGTCTCCGAGTTTTTCCACTATAACATCAATGGGAACTTCTGTAGCTCCAATATGCTGGGTGATAGCTCCGGCTTCTCCACTAACAATAGTTGTTCCCCGGATTTTATCGAGTAAGGAAGTTTTCCCATGATCCACATGCCCCATAACACAAACGATGGGCGTCCGCAAGTTTTTCTTGTCAGCCATATGCAACCCTCCGGCTCCAAAATAATTTAGATTTTATCCTGCTTTTACGTCCTGAACGGGTCCGTATCAGGGTCGGTAAAAATTGTATTCGCAGCGGAAATATTTCCGGCTGCGGCTTTCAAACGAGTTAACGGTTAAACACTTTATTCATAAATACAGACTTCATCGATTCGGGAGTAGTCTACAATTTCCGAGTTTTCAAAGTGGATAGCAATTTCTCTTGCTGCCGCTTCGGAAGAATCGGATGCATGAACTACATTTCTGCCGATATCAAGTGCAAAGTCGCCGCGAAGAGTCCCAGGCGCAGCTTCTACAGGGTTTGTTGCCCCATTTATGGTCCTCATTACCTTGATTGCGTCTTTGCCGACTACAACCATTGAAACGGAAGGGCCCGAGGTAATGTATTCGATTAGGGAAGGGAAAAAAGGTTTTTCCGCATGTTCTCCATAGTGTTCTTTTGCGGTGGCCTCAGAAATAAAGTTCATTCTGAGAGCTGCAATTTTAAGGCCTTTTTTCTCTATTCTGGAAATGACTTCCCCGACAAGGCCGCGCTGGACTCCGTCTGGTTTTACCATTACGTAGGTCTGTTCCATGAAAACACCTTATGCTTTCTTGAGCTGGATCCTGCCTTTCTCAGTCCAAGCAACCCTTCTTGGAATTCGACCAAGCTTGAGGTTGCTCATGCACTTAGAAGAGCATATAAAGTAGGTGGATCCATCTTTCTTAACGTAAAGCTTACCGGTGCCTGGTTCAAGCATTTTTCCGCAAAAATAGCATTTTCTCTGTTCCATATCAGATCACCTGCTTTACCTGGTAGTAAGCTTCTTGGCCTCTCTTGAGGTTTCCATAAGCATAAAGATGTCCCCGATTCTTACAGGGCCCACAGAGTTTCTGGTAATAACTCTGCCTCTGTCCCTTCCTTCCAGGACCCGACATTGGATCTGACTGGCTTCTCCATGCATACCGGTATTTCCAATAACATCAATTACCTCTGCAGCAAAGCCAGATACGCTACTTTCTTCAGCCATATTCATACCCCTTGTTTATGTTTATTTAAGAGCATCGATTTTCTGAGCGATGTCCTGTATAAGTTCTGCGGCTTTTCCTGCATCCACGATTGCAACGGTTGCACAGGAAACGCTAAGACCGCAGGCAGCTCCGAGTTCCTTCTGAGTCTTTACAAAAATATAAGGGGCGTTCTTCTCTTCAGAGAGAGGAGGAAGATGGGCAACGATTTCGGCAGGTTCTACATCTTCTGCAATAACAACGAGCTTAGATACGCCTCTTTCAACGGCTTTTGTGGCTTCGTTGGTGCCCTTCTTAATTTTTCCAGTGTCTCTGGCAAGCTCTAGAGCTTCCAGTGCTTTGTTTGCCAGTTCTTCAGGTACGTCGATATTAACGAATTGTGCCATATAAATGTCTCCTTCGAAATTGCGGATTGCGCAATTTTTCATCATTCATTGGTTTTTTAACACATTTCATGAAGCATCAGGGTTTTATTTCAGGAAAAATTTCCAGAAAAAATAAGTACTCCCAATGCCTGAAATAAGTTTTAATGAAATGAGATGCTGCGGACTAAGGTCCCGCAGGTAGAACCTTAGAATAACATGATAGCGTATATACTTTCTGCTTGGAAAGAGAACTAAAACCAGAAAAAAGGGCAAAAAACAAAAATTGGGACTTTTAGGGATAAAAACTATTAAGGAGTCTATGAAAACCTTAACCATTGACTTTACAAACCGGGGCACTGCAAACTGTATTTATAATTGTATTTTTGACGTGCGCAATTTTTCAGCCGGAGCTTAGGGCTCCGAGCTTTTTCTCATAATCAAATTTCCTCACTCCGAATTCTCCCTGAGATTTTCATCCACTATTACATCTTCTCTAAGTTTGCTTCTGCGCAGGTCGCGTCTAGATTCCCGAGCAAGCTCGGCCTGAGCGCTTAGGCGCCCTCCCACCCAGCGATCCATTACCGTGCAGGCTACAACATCCCCAGTTACGTTGACTGCGGTGCGACTCATATCAATTATACGATCCACTCCAATGATCAAAGCAATACCTTCGGTTGGGATTCCTACACTGTTGAGGATCATGGCAAGAATAATTATGCCAACCCCCGGAGCAGAAGGCGTACCTATGGAGGCTCCTACAGTTGTTAACATGATCAGTGTAAGTTCCAAAAGCCCAAGCTCCACCCCGAAAGTTTGAGCCAAAAATACAGCCGCAACCGCTTGGTAAAGAGCAGTGCCGTCCATGTTTACTGTTGCGCCTATGGGAATTACAAACTGAGAGATTGAGGGCCGAACCCCCAGTTTTTCTTCCGCGGTTTTTATAGAGACTGGCATTACGGCTGCAGAGCTGGAAGTTGAAAAAGCAAGTAGCATAAGTTCGCGCATTTCTTTTAAAAAAGTAAAGGGATTGCGTTTTGAGATGAAAAAAAGGATAAGCATGTAAAAGCCAAGTAGGAGAAGAAGACTTAAGAGCACGGTTCCTACGTAGATGGTCATTCCTACAATAGCATCGACTCCAAGTTTAATCGTAAAATTTGCAAGCAGGCCAAAAACCGCTATAGGAGCCAGGAGCATACTCCAGCGTACGACAGTCATACAAACTTCCTGAAGGGATCCAAGCAAATCCAACAAAGGTTTTGCCTGTTTTGGAGCCATGGAGACGAGGGCCACTCCAAAAATAATGGAAAAAATCACTACTTGAAGCATTTCTCCTTCAACCATAGACCCAAGAGGATTTTTAGGAACCAGTTGCCCGATAAGTTCTGGAACCTCGCTTATTTCAGGAGTGGAGCCCGAAACCTTGTTCTGAGGATTTGGAATTTCTAAGGTTTCCTGGGGATTTTCAAGGGCATTATTTAAAACTCCATTTCGGATAAAAAGTCCGGGTTTGATTAAAAGCGAGATTCCAAACCCTATACAGATTGCAATTGCAGTTGTAAATAGGAAATAGCCTAAGATCCGAATCCCGATTTTTCGGAGCTGTTCGGCATCCGAACCAGCTGCAATGCCTCTTATTATGGATGCAAAAATGAGAGGTACAACAATCATTTGTAAAAGCCTGAGGAATATATAGCCCGGAAGAGAAAGCCATTCTCCCACAATAGAGGCTTTTCTTAGGTCCATCAGGCCTCCAAAAGGCCCAAGAGCAAGTCCGATAAAGATTCCCAGAGCCATTCCAAGCAAAATCCTGAGCCAGAGCCTTTTTTCAAGGAGAATATATAAATGATGACTGAGCCGTTTAAGCGAATGAGGATGAATTCTTCGGATATGATCGGAATTTTGCTCTCTTCCAAGCATTGCGCCCATCTCGCAGCATTTACAAAAGGGATGAAGGGCTGCAGAGAATCTGCAGACGATATTTTTATAAAAAGTTTGCCTTGAATCCCTTAAAAATAAGATTTTAAATTGTACACTCCCATTCGGTTAAAGCCCAAGTGGCTTTTTCTGCCCTTTGCTAAGAGAATTCTAGACTCACATTGGCTTTTCCTACGCTCGATTAGGAATAAGTTCTTACTTTTCTGAATGGATAAGAAATTGCGCACAAAAGAGTTACTTATAAGAAAGAATCTACGTGAAATTATATTTACGTTTGGGATGAAATATTGAAAAGTGGGAAAGGTTTGCAATCGGATGAACTCGCCCCGAATAAAGCCTCAGGGGTTTTACGCTGCGTTCTAAAAAAATCCGAAAACAAAGCCTGAGAATCAGCTTTATATAATATAGAACATGAAAATAATACAAAAGATTCAGGAATCTCCTGAGTAAGAATCAGAACTCAGGAATCTAAAATCAGTTTCGGAGTCTGCTTCCAGATATCTCAAGATATAAATATATTAAATAGAGCAATTATAACTTTTTTAAGAAAGAGATCCATTTTTATCAGGGTGTTCGATGGTTGATACAATCTTTTTGCTCGGGCTGGTGGTTGCTGTGCTGGTCATGTCTCTGCTTGCACAGGCCCTCAGCCGTTACTTTCAGGTCCCGGTCATCATCTTTTTACTGATCGAAGGAATCATTGCTGGCCCCGAGGTTTTGAACCTGCTTGATCCTTCCATTTACGTGGGAGGCTTAAGCGTCATAGTTGCAATTTCCGTTGCAATCATCGTCTTTGACGGAGGCTTGCATATTGACCTGAAAGAAGTTCGGATGATTCAAGAAACTGTAATGAAACTGACCACAATAGGGGTTCTAATAACCTTTCTTGGAGTTACAGTTCTTACAAACAAACTAATTGACATCCCCCTTGAACTTGCGGCCCTTTTCGGAGCTCTAGTCACAGCAACAGGCCCAACTGTAATTACTCCAATTGTCAGGCAGATTCAGGTCAGTCATAAGGTAAGTAAAATTCTGGAGCTTGAAGGGATTTTAAACGATGCTGCAAGCGTAATCCTTGCAGCCATGGTCTTTGAGTGGATAGCATCTGAACTTACCGGAATCGAGGCTTTGCTTTTTATTCTCTACAGACTAGGAATTGGGTTAGTCGCAGGCGCAGTTTGCGGCTATGCCCTGCGCCACTATTTCACAAGAGGAAAAGTAATAAGAAAACAAACTGCAAGACTTGTAACCCTGACTTCGGTCCTTGCCTGTTATGTGGTTTCGGAGATGCTTGGAAACGAATCCGGAATCCTAGCAGTTGCAGTCTTTGGGATTATTTTAGGAACCTCGGAATTTCCTCATAAAGAAGCGGTCAAAGAGTTTAAAGGCGATATCGTAAGCGTGCTTTTATCGCTTCTCTTTATCCTGCTTGCGGCAATGCTCAGGTTTGAAGATATCTTAAGGATTGGAGGAATCGGGATTGTACTTGTGCTGCTCTTGATATTTTTGGTTCGGCCCATAGCGGTTTTTGTCTCTATGTGGAACTCGCGAATGAGCAGTAAGGAAAAATTATTCATATCCTTTGTGGGCCCAAGAGGAGTTGTGCCAACCTCTATTGCAACTTATTTCGCAATCAAACTCGACGGGCTGAATATCCCAGGGGGGCAGACCCTTGTAGGACTTGTCTTTTTAACGGTTATTATTACCGTGCTTCTTTCGGGCGGATTTTCAAAAAAAGTTGCAAAGATACTGGAGATAATTCCCATGGAAATACTGATTATTGGTGGAGGAAAAGTAGGTCGAATTCTTGCCGAGCGCTTTGACAGGCGAGGAGAAAACGTAGTTGTAGTAGATATTTCGGAGGAAAACTGCAAGAAATGCATGGAACTTGGAATCCGAACCGTGCAAGGAGATGCCGGAAACGTAAACATCCTTAAAAAAGCGGGAATTGAAAACGCAAAATACGTGGTCGCAACCACAAACAAGGATAACACAAATTTGCTCTTTTGCCAGATTGCAAAAACCAGTTTCGGGTTCAAAGGAGATCAGCTCGTAGCTCGGGTCAATGATATCGAAAATCTGCAGGCTTTTTGGGATCTTGGAATCCGATCCATGAGTCCGGCAATGACAACTGCAGTTGTACTCGATAACATGATTGGAAGACCTCATCTGTTTTCAATGTGTGAGGTAGGAGGGGGAGGGGACATGATAGAAGTCAGAGTCACAAACCCAAAAATTGTGGGAAAAGCTTTGAAAGAAATTACCTTCCCGGAAAAAAGCCTCCTTGTGATGGTACAGCGGGAAAATAAATCCATCATAGCCCACGGAAGTTTGGTGCTAGAGTATGATG
Source organism: Methanosarcinaceae archaeon (assembly GCA_028684695.1). Taxonomy (GTDB): domain Archaea; phylum Halobacteriota; class Methanosarcinia; order Methanosarcinales; family Methanosarcinaceae; genus JAQVBP01. Next base: position 6,715 of record JAQUFK010000034.1, read on the forward strand.
ATATCGTAACGGTAATAGGAGAAGGGGATTCTGCAAAGCAAACTGCAGATATATTACACAAATGAGCTTACGAAATGATCCTAAATCCGGCTATATCCAAGGGTTTTCGAATACTTTCACCGTACTTTATAGTTATATATACATCCAGAACAATAAACTAAACTGCCTCTCTACAAAAACAAAAACAAGAGGTTTGAGGTAAATTTCATGAAACAGATTGCAGAGTCCATAAAGGACCGATTTTTTAAGCTTGGCGTCGATGTGCCCCTCGAGGACATCGAGAACCGACTTTCGGAACTGATTACAAAGTTCAAAGTCCCCGAAAACGAGGCACAACGCAGTGTGGTCAACTATTTTTTGAAAAAATATTCCATTCCAAAAAATGAGTATTATGCCCGGCAGGCAGAGGCCAGGCTCTGCAAGCTTTCTGACCTTTCCGAAGCAGGGCAGTGGACAGATGTAAAGGTAAAAGTCATTCAACTCTGGGACAAAACCCATGAATCCATTGCTCAGGTGGGACTTATCGGAGATGAGACCGGGGTTATAAAATTTACGAAATGGCTAAATGCCGGATTGCCGGAACTTGAACAGGGAAAAAGCTACCTTTTAAAAGGCGTTTTGATAAGCGAATATAACGGAAGACTCAGTATCGAACTTAAAAGTAACAGTTCCATAGAAAAACTCGAAGAAGAAGTGGAAGTAGGGGGCGGAGAGTTTACTTCTGAAGAAATGGAATCCGAACTCCGAGACATCGAGGAACTTACACAAGCCAATCAGTGGGTAAGCATAAGAGGAAAAATCGTCCAGCTCTGGGAAAATACCCATGAATCCATTGAGCAGGTAGGACTTATAGGAGATGAAACCGGAGTTATAAGGTTTACCAACTGGACAAGCTCGGAACTGCCTGCTATGGAAGAGGGAAAATGCTACCTCTTAAGCAACGTAATCGTAAAAGAGTGGAATGGCAGATACTCAATTCAGCTTAACAAAGCCAGTTCAATTGAAATCCTTGAGGAGGATATAGAAGTCGGAACCGCAACTTCTTCCTATTTTGGAGCAATGGTGGATATTCAGACCGGCTCAGGGCTGATAAAGCGCTGTCCCGAATGCAAACGGGCTCTGATTAAAGGAGCCTGTGCAGAACATGGCAAAATTAAAGGCGAATACGACCTCCGCATCAAAGCCGTCCTTGATAACGGCACCTCCACTCAAGAGGCTCTGATTAACCGAGAACTTACCCAAAAAAGCGTAGGACTTTCTCTGGACGAGGCCATAGCAATGGCTGCAGAAGCCCTAGATCCAGGAGTTGTTCTTGACAGGCTTAAGCAGAAACTTATTGGAAGATACTACAATGTAAGCGGACCAAGAGTGGAAAGATATATCCTGGTAGATTCCTTTGTAGAAAGCTCTGAAATGGATAAAAACCTGCTTGAGACAATGATTGCAGAACTGGAGGTGGAATAAAATGCCAGGCTATTTCCGAGAAGTTGCACGCAGACTTTTTGCTCAGGAGCTGCGGGATTCGGATCTTACTTCAAGAGACGAAAGCGATCAGTACGCACCTCAATACCTTCTGACCCCCACAGGAGCAAGGGTTAACCGGGTTTTTCTTGTAGGAACCCTGATTGAAAAAGAAGATATCGGCACGGATTCCGAATACTGGAGAGGCCGAGTTTCAGACCCCACGGGTTCTTTTCTGGTCTACGCAGGGCAATATCAACCTGAAGCCGCTCAGTTTCTTGCAGAATGCGAATTGCCAGCCTTTGTTGCAGTTGTGGGCAAAGCTAGCACTTATACAACCGATGAAGGCAATGTCTTGACATCGATTAGAGCTGAATCCATTCAGGCTGTGGATGCTAAAACTAGAGATCTTTGGGTACTTGAGACTGCTAAACAGACGCTTGATAGAATAAAAGAAATAGAATATGTGACCCCCGAATCCCCGGCCTCAAACCCTTACACAAAACTTGCAAAGGAGCACTATGCAGCCGATATGAAAGCTTATAGGGCTCTGCTACTAAAAGCCCTGGAATCCTTAAAAGAAAATATAGATTAAGGGAGACTTGGATATTCAGGTTTTTTAAAATAGAAAATGGGAAAAAATCTTTCCAATTTTCTTTTTTTCCTTTCTATAGAAAAAAAAACTCTGGCTTCAGCTGCAAAAAGAAAGAGAAATCTAGATATGGATCAACCCATGATATCTTATATAAAAAGGGCTTGGAGGATTCTTTGAAAACCTATCTTGTAGTTTGGTTTAGCAGCAATGGGATACGCCCCTCCGAAGTCACCCAGAGATTGATGTCCTTGGGGTTTGAGCCCATGCAAGGCAGCTATGACTTCGTGTACAAGTGGGAAAAGCGCGTGAGTGTAGACAAGGTTTTGGAATTCGGAGACAAGGTTTTTTTGAGTCTGCATGGAACCGGGGTTCTATTCAAGCTAGAAACCATCTGAAGCAAAAAGCAGGCTTGAACCTGAAAAATTCTAGAAGCATGGGCTGAAAAATTAGATCTATTTATATGTCTCTCTCGGATGGCTTTTCCTTTTCAGAAAGAGAATCCTGAAATTTCATAAAACCGCAAACTGAACCTCCAAGAGAGATTACCCTCCCGGAAACAGATCCATTATTTATAATAAGTTCCACAACGCTTGGCTCGGACATACGCGGGTTTGTAGGAGAGCCCGGACAGATCAACACCACATCCCCTTTTTCAATAAGAGGCCGGTGCAAATGTCCGAAAATGAGGACATCAACCCCCATTTCTTTTGCAAGATAGTATTGTGAGGTTGTATCCGTAATCGAAAGCCCTCCTTCATGCACAAGCCCAATTCTTACGCCTTCGATTTCAAACTTCTGTTTTTCAGGAAGTTTCTTTCGGATCTCAAAATCATCAGTATTTCCAAACACCGCTTTTAATTTCCCGCTTGCTGCAAAAGCCTCGTAAGCTGCAGCTGAGCTGAAATCTCCGGCATGAATGATAAGCTCAGAAGCATCAAGAAGCGGAAGAAGCTTTTCCGGAATTGTACCGGTTTTCAAATGCGTATCGGAAAGGACTATTAATCTCATAGAAACTCCCTGCCGGGCCAAAAGACCCGAAGCAATGGACAAAAAATGATTTTTACGAAAGCGTAAGATCCACGAGTTCATACTCGATATTTTCGTTCTCAAGCCGGCTTAGAAGAGGAGAGACCTGCTCATCTACCGAAATTACAAGAGAAGAAAGGCCGTGGTATGCAGCTTCGATTACGGATTCGTTTGTCCCGAACATGACGTTGGGATTCACGTTGATTTTTCTTAGAGCAATTAAAGCTTCCACTCCAATGGCTGCAATATAAGGCTTTGAGGCTGCAAGCATCTTCAAGCGTTCAAGATCCACATTATTAGAGCCTCCTCGCTCGATTCTGGGAACTTTGCAGACGGTAATGCTTGAAGTTTCTAGATCGATCAGCCCCTTAAGGTCGGTAACGCCTACATCATCCCCTTCAAGCACATCCGAAATAAGGATCCCACTTGCGCCGGTCTTATCTTTGCTGCTCACATAGAGAAGCCCTTTTTCCATTTTCAGATAAACTTGCTGCCCCTCTTTTAGATCTTCTCTTGAAATAGCTGTCCAGGTCGAAACGTGGCTGATTATATCCTCCATAACAAAACAGGCGTAGCGTTTCAGTTCCCCGGCGTTTTCAAGGACCCACTCGACTCCTTCTTTTGTAATCCTGTACCTTACCCGACCTTCGGTAATAATAAGGCCATCAGCTACAAGTTCTTTTATGTATTCAGAAACTGCTTGAGGGGTTATGCCGATCTTATCGGCAATTTCCTTCTGTCTTACATTTGGCTGATGGGCTGCAATTTCGATTAGTACCTGAAACTTCGTAACTCCACTTTTTGTCTGGAGGATCTTAATCGTCACTCGTAATTCTCCTCGTTTCCTTCGATTAATTTTAACCTCTGCCCCATTACGGAAAGGCGCTCGGACCTGCGGGCAACGGCGCAGATATAGAAGGGATTTTTGTTAAGAGTCCGAGTCAGATTACTCATAGAAGTGTTGCCTTCTTCAACTTGTTTTTCCAGTTCTTCAATAACTCCTTGAACCTCTTCATAAGGTTTGAAGGTCAACATGATAATATCGCTGAGGTCTTCAAAAGAAGACTGGAAATTAACCTGAACTTTGGAATAGGAAGTATGATATTCTTTTGAAGGTTTCTCCCCAAGTTCGGGAACCCGCCACTGACTTTCAAGGAGCCCTGCTTTTTTTAAGATTCTGAGACTTCGGCGTGCATCCGCACCCATGAATTCATCAATTTCTTCTTTTGTCATCCATCTACTTGAGAGTGCATCAAAAACTTTCTTATGAGTCCTGGACCCGAATGTTCTGAGTAATGGGACTAAATAGGAAGGATCGTTGATAATTCGAGTTCGTTTACCCATCTATTTTCTCACCTTCTCATCTTATATGATAAGCTTTCAAATTTAATAAAGTATATGATTGTAGTTAGTTTCCGAAGCTGATCTTAAGCTCCTTTTCCCCATTCCAATCGAATTTTGGGAACTGTCTCTGCTGAGCTTTGCATTTTTCATGTAAGGCATGGGCGACAAGCGGAAGGGCAATTGTTGCATCCACAAAAACCTGGACTTTTTTTGCCTGAACCGCAATCTTTCCCCAGGAAACCGCTTCATCAAAAGTACAACCTGAAAGTCCTCCCCAGTGCGGAGCATCGGAAGTGTACTGGATAGCATAATCATGCCCTCCCATATCCATTCCAAGAATTGAAGCTATCACTTCAGTCTGCTGGATAAAGTTTTTGGGAACACCTCCTCCAACGTAGACAACTCCGGTTTTTTCAGATTTTTCCACAATCTGGGTGATTTCGTCCACGTCCTTTATCTGATCTATTTCGAGCTTCAAGCCTCTCCTGCGAGCAATAGTAAGCCCTATGCCTATGGAACTGTCTCCAAGCGCCGGAACAAAGATTGGGACATTGTGCCTATATGCGCTTACCAGAACCGAATCCTCAGAAGCTCCGCGCTTGACCAATTCTTTTCCAAGCAGGTGCATAAGCTCCCTTGAAGAACAGGAAATATCTCCTATTGCCGCTGCAAAGTCTGCAATTAAATTGTCAGCGACCCGAAACTCCTCTTCCACTGCAAAGACGTCATAGATCCGATCAACCCCATGCTCAAAGAGTTTTTCGTCATCCGCAAGGTGGGAGCCTACATAATGCTTCCGGCCAAGCGCTTCATGGCAGTCATGGAACATGTTTGCTCCGGTGCTTACCAGGCAGTCAATCATCCTGTGTTCTATCATGTAGGAAAGGATCCTGCGCATACCAGCCGGAACCATGGCTCCGGAAAGCCCCATAAGGACGGTCATATTTTTTTCATTGAGCATGTTGTGCCAGGCCTGAACGGATTCGGCCAGTTTGCGGCCCTGAAAACCTGTATTAAGCATTCCATCCAGAATTTCGCTTACGGACCTGTCCCTTACATCAATTGGGATGGTAGGGTTGGTTGTGAAAACATCGTGCTGCATACCGTACTCCATAACAACTATAAACACTAATATGTTTTTATTTAACTGTAATTCACAAGGGAATTATATTAACTGTATGCTCCCGGAAACCCCAGGGAACAGGTAATAAAAAGCGCAAATCAAGCTGAGGGAAATATAGTATACTAAATGTTAATATATAAATAACCCGGCCTTCAAAAAGGCAAAAGCTCATTTCAGGATAAATTTGAGAAACAAATCTAAAAAAGCGGATAATGTTATAGGAAAAGCTTCAAATCAGGATATTACGTCTTTAAAATTAAGCTTGAAAATTGTTCCTTTATTTCTTTTAAGCTCAATTATCCCTTCTATTTGCTCTACAAGCGTATTTACAAGCTGGAGCCCCAAAGAATCCATATGTCTAAAATCAAACTCTTCTGGAAAACCGATGCCGTTATCCGAAACTATGAGGGTAAAAAGCGAATCATCGCTTTTATTCTTGTCTACCTCAGTTTTCTCAGTTTCTTCAATTTTGGAAACTGGATTTTCACCTTTTTGAGATTTTTGCCTGCAAAGTTTTATATGGATATGCCCTTTTCCTTCGGGAAAAGCGTGTTTTAAAGAATTAGAAACCAGTTCATTGATAATTATTCCCAGAGGAATTGCCAAGTCCATCCCAAAATACACTTCTTCAACCTCAAGCTGCAAGCTAATCTTTTCTCGGCCGGAAGTGTAAGAAGTCAAAAGTTCATCGGTTAATTTCCTGAGATAGGCTGAAAAATCTAGGGTTTCTACATCTCGGCTCCCATGAAGGGACTCGTGGATGAGAGACATTGAAATTACGCGATTCTGGCTTTCCCGAAAAGCCTCAAGAACTTCCTCATCTTTGAACTTTTCAGCCTGCAATTCAAGAAGACTGCTGATTACTTGCAGGTTATTTTTAATCCGATGGTGAATTTCTCGCTTTCGGACTCCCTGAATTTTATTGAGAATCTCCTCGGCTTCTTTTCTTTCCGTTATATCGTAAATTGAGCCTTGCACAAAGACAGGCTTTCCTGAAGAATTACAAATGTTTTGCATAAGCTCATGGACCCAGCGAAATTTTCCGTTTCTGTGCTTTATCCTGTATTCCCGTTCAATAAGGGCTTTCGGGTCAGATTCAAGCTTCTCGGAAATTTCTTTTACCTTGGGCAAGTCTTCCGAAAAAATCAACTTCTTCCAGTGCAGCTTTCCAGAAGTAAAATCCTCAGCCTCATACCCTGTAATGCCTTTTACATCTCCGTGCATAAAGATTGTCGTAAAATCCAGATTTCCTTGAAAAGCAATTCCTTTGAAATTATTCATAAAAGATCGAAACCGCTCCTCGCTCTTTTCCAATTCCTTCCGGGCCAGTTTCTGTTCAGTTATGTCTTTAATAACGCCAATTAGCCTGTAGATTTTCCCCTTTTCATCCCTTAGATACTTGCCCGTATCTTCTGCATAAAAATAACTCCCATCCTTTTTCCGAAGCCTGTATTCCTCGTGGTAGACAGCATCCCCATGAAAATGAGCGCAAACAGCCGTTTTTCGATCCTCGGGATGGATATGCCCACTCCACTGCCCAATGTTAAATTTCAGGTATTCTTCAATAGTGTAGCCTGTAAGTCTTTCAATAGCTCCTGCCCAATCATTTGTTCCGCTCAGCATATCGTGATCGTAAATGAGCTGCCCGGTCTGCTCCGCAACCAAGCGGTATCTTTCCTCACTGTCCTGAAGCACTTTTTCAGCCCTTTTTCGCTCAGAAATATCTTGCATCACGCTTACAATTCCAATAGCTTCGCCATCAATATCCGAATACAAAGCTTTTGTGTAAAGAAAATCCCTAATTTCCCCTTTTCTTGCACATTTTGCTTTGGCTTCAAAATGCAGAGGTTTTCCATTTCCCTCTCCTCCCCTTACTTTTTGGTCGAATTCCTCATAAATCTGCGCAAATTCTTCAGGAATTACAGCCCTTAGTTCCCACATAGTCTTTCCTATGACCTGTTCTTTTGGAAGGCCCAGCAATTCCCGGGCAAACATTTCATTGCAGCTTAGATAAATTCCTTCCATGTTTTTGTAAAATACTGGAATTGGAATTGCATCAAGGAAACTTTCCTGAAAATGAAGGTTTTCCCGAAGAACTTTCTCAACATGCTTATGTTCGCTTATATCAAGCAGTACTCCCGCAAGAAGGGAGCTTTCCCCAGTCTCTTCCTTAAAGACAGCTCGAGTTGCCAAAAAATTTCTATTCTGCCCATCTGCACAAAGAAGTTCTGTTTCATAAATATGCTTCCCTCCTTTCTTTAGAAGGTCCATATCAAGCAATTGATGCCCTCTGGAAACGGGAAAAGGAATTTGGGTTTTCAATTCAGAAAAGCTTTTGCCTATAATCGCTTTTTCTTCCAATCCTGTAATGATATTTTCAAAAAGTTTGTTACAACCCAGATATTTCCCGTCCCCATTTTTGTAAAATACAGGAGCCGGAATAGTATCCATCATTATTTTCATGAACTGAAGATGATTGCGAAGAGCTTTTTCAATCTGCTTACGTTCACTAATTTCTTTTCTAAGTTTCTCGTTTTTAAGGGAAATTTCCCGGGTCAGCCTTTTGAGCAAACTTTCCATAAGGGCATGTTTTTCGTCTTCTTCGATTTTAAGCCGCTTTTGGCCACTAATGTCAAACCCATAAAGGTCCACTGCGTCTTCTTCAAAAACCGGCTGAAAAGTAATCGAATAACTTTTCTCTTCCCCCTGAAACTCAAGCTCAGCTCTCTCTTTTTTCTCAAAAACAGCAGCTATGATATTTATAACTTTTAATGGGAGTTTTTTTCCTTTTTCCATGCCCCAGCTTTCAAGTAGCGGAAAAGCAGCTTCATTTGCAAAAAGAATTGTCCCCTCACGTCCCGCCCTGATTATAGGATTTGGGTTTTCGGAAAAAAAATGTTCCTTCTCATTTCCTTCCTTGCCTTCTTTATTTTGGGTTTTACAAGCTGTGATGCCGGACACACTCCCTATATTTTCTCTAGTTGTACCCATTTTTCCCACTATTTCCCATTGCTGCCAACTTGAAATTATAATTTGAAAGTTATGTAATGGCGAATCATCTTGTAAATATTTAACCACAACTACTTTATATCAGGCTTTCCGCAGATGTGCACAAGAATAAAATTATTTTTATTAAAAATTCAACTGTCTAACAATAATTGACCATTGACCAGGCTTTCCGCAGATGTGCACAAGAATAAAATTATTTTTATTAAAAA
>JAQUFK010000186.1 GCA_028684695.1 Methanosarcinaceae archaeon
AAAATATTATCCTAACCGTTGAAATATTATTGAAGGGATTTTGAGAAAGGAACAAGAAATAAAGCTGATCCAGCCCAAAAAGCCTTGCTCCAAGCTTTCTGGGCTGCAAGAAAAGGCTTGTGAAAGCCATTAAAAGGCAGTGAAGTTTCCTGCCTGTTTTTATAGGCTGTAATTTGGTAGTCTGTGCCTGTAATTTAGTAGCTTTTATTTGTAGGTTTTAGCTTTGAATTTTAGCCTTAATTTCAAACTTTGATAGTCAATAATTTTCCAGCCTGTTTAGGACCGTAGATTTCCTAATTCTCTATTTCTTCAAATAAATATCTTCCCGTGGATTTTCTCTAAAAAATATAAAAAAACTGCACGCGGAAACCCTAGAACCAAAAAGGGAAAGAAATGAAAATAAATACGGTCTGAAAAGCTGTTGCGTGAACTACCCCTGATAAAGACTCAGGGGGGTTCCGCTGCGTTCTAATAAAATTAGTAAGGCTAGTTGCTTGACTAGGGGTTAGGGGGCTCGTGAGTAAGAAGGGCATTAGGAAAATACGCTCAGTTTAAAATAGGCTTAAATCCTGTTTCAAAATCTCTTTTTATGAAAAAGTAGCTCATTCTTTATTAAATATGTTACGTTAATTAATATATATACATTATTTTTTTATAAAAACGACATCATTAAATATCTCAACTAATACAATAAAATATGGATAGGCGAGTACAAAAGAAGATATGGGGGTGTGTCAGGGTTGCTTTCATTATCATCACATCCACCCCTAGACACACCCTTTGTAGAAATCCTCCCCTCCTCTATATTTTTATTCTGTCTATTTCTATCCTTAAAGTCAGAATCTCTTTTTTCTGCTCCTCTTTTTGTTTTCATTCCTTCTTCACTTTTTTACTCCCAAGGATCCTCACTATTAGCATGCTGATTTCAAAAAAGATTATCATGGGTACAGCTACCATGAGCTGGCTAAAAACCTCTGGGGGAGTTATTACGGCTCCTATAAAAAGGAAAAGGATATAGAGGTGTCTTCGATAAGTTACAAGAGTTTCGTATTTTACAATTCCACTTCTTGTAAGCAGAGTCAGGACTAGCGGAAGTTCAAAGATTAGCCCGAAGAGGACTGTTGCAGCTGCTGCAAAGGTTATAAATTTAAAGATGGAGTAAGTCGCAATTGCTCCTGCTCCGGCTGCGCTTAGGTATAGATATTTAAGGAATAAAGGCAACATCAAAAAATAAGCATAAGAGGCTCCGAGCAGAAACATAAGGCCCGCAGTTCCGATTAAAAGGATTATGTGACGCGTTTTTATAGAGCTTGGATTCTTGATTGAAAAGCGGTTTTTAAGGCTTTTCCAGATGTAATAAATTACCAGAGGCAAAGCTAAAAGTGCCCCAATTATAAAGGAGAGCTTGAGCTTGAGTATCATCACTTCAAGCGGAGTTACATACACAAGCTTTGCTCCTTCGGGAAGCAGGTCCGTCTTTATTTTCTCAATGAGAGGGCCTGTAAATTGAAAGGAGACGGCTATGCCTAAAAAGAGGGTTGCTGCGATAAAAAAGAGTTTTTTTCGCAGGGTCAGCAGGATAACACTTAAATTTTCGATTGCTTCAGACATGGGTAGTACCTTTTCGAGAACGGAAAGTTTATCTCGCTTAAATTAGGTCTTCAAAGAAGCCATTTTTGAACTTGTTCAAAAGCTCAATTTTGAAAAGAATATCAAGGATAAAATCTACAAAGCTACTTCAATGAGAATATCTGCTTAATAAAAATTCCGATATAAATATATTAAATTAAGCCCAACCAGAGGGCAGAAAAAATGAAATCTCAGGCTAAAAACGAGCTAAATTCGGGTTTTCCTAATTGTGGAGGAGCTTAATGTCAGGAAAACCTGAAAAATCGGAAAACTCGGGAAAACCAAAAAACCCGAAAAATAAGGAAAACTTAAAGCTTTCTGCCAGCCGAGAGGCTGCATCTGGAAAGGCAGCTTCTGAAATTCCTGCATCCGATGGAGTGCCCGGAGACTTTGAAGAACCCCTTGTCGCTCACCTAAAAGAGCTTCGAAAAAGGCTCTTTTTTGTCTTGGGCTGGCTTTTGCTTGGAATGCTGCTTGCATATCCTTTTTCAGAAAAAGCTCTTGAAGTTATCTGGAACGAATTTCTAAGCTCAAGTGTGGACATGGCAGTCTACTCTCCGCTTGAGTGGGTTTTATCCCGCCTAAAGCTCTGCTTTGTCTTTGCCCTTTCAATCTCAATTCCTCAGCTGCTCTATCAGCTCTACCGTTTTGCAGGTAAAGGACTTTACCCTCATGAAAAAAGCTTTTTGCGCAAAGTAGTTCCAGCCTCTTTTCTCCTCTTTGTATTTGGAGCCGGGATAGGCTACTTTTTGGTTCTACCCTTACTTTTTAAATTCCTAATCGTCTACTCAGGCGACCTAGCCTCAGCTCAACTTTCGGTCCACAACACTCTCTCGGCGGTTACAACCATTCTTGCAGGTTTTGGAATAGTCTTTCAGGCTCCTTTACTTGTGGTTTTTGCTGTGAAGATGGGAGTGCTCAGATCCGAAACCCTGAAAAAACAGCGGGTTTTGGTCTACAGTCTCCTTGCAGGCTTTGCCCTTTTTCTCTCCCCAGATCCGACTTTTATCTCCCAAGCTCTTGTAGCGCTTTTGCTTGTAATTCTTTTCGAGTTTAGTTTGATTCTTGTCAGGTTCTTCTGAAATTTAGGAGCCAAAAAAGAATGCTTTTGCAAGAATTTTTATATTCCTTGGTGAATAATAGGTTCCAATGATTGGGTCTAGCGAATTGATTGCAATTCTTATTGCCGCAGTCTTTCTCTTCGGCCCCCAGAAACTTCCCGAACTTGCGCGTTCCCTCGGAAGTGCGTTTGGAGAGTTTAAGAAGGCCCAACGGGCGGCTGAACTTGGGCTTACGGACTTTGATGCATATGCCCGAAGCAAGCCGGGAGAGGATGGAAATAATGAAAAAGAAAGAGAAGATGCCGGAGCTGAGCTTAGAAGCGTACTGGAATCCGGGCCTTCAATTTCAGAAAATACCCTTTCAGAAAGGGAGCTGAAGAAAAGAGAAAAGAATTGTAGAAAATAAAATGCATATCCCTCTTCAATTTCATAGAAGGATTATTAAGAAATAATATGGAGTTCATTTAATGCCCATGCTAGATTTTCAAAAGCCTGAAAATCAAAACCCTAAAAACTCCAGCCTAAGAAAACGAATATTAGAGGTATAAATCATGATTGGCGGGTTAGGTCCCACAGAACTGGCACTTATATTAATATTAGTAATGATCCTCTTTGGAGCGAGCAAGCTCCCTGAACTTGCCCGGTCCATGGGAAGCTCCGTTGGAGAATTTAAGAAAGCTCAAAAAGAATCCGAGCAATCCCTAAAGGAGTTTGAAAAATCCTTAAAAGAAACCCCTGAGACAAAAACAAAAGTCCAGGAAACTGCAGAAAAACTAGGGATTGATATAAGGGGCAAAAGCGATGACCAGCTCCTAGAAGAGATTCAAAAAAGGGCCGAAAAGCCAAAAGAAGTTTCCGAACCCTGAAGCCCAGGTTTAAACCTGGACTTTCGCTCCTTTTTTTTAGTTAAAGTTTCCTTTCTTATTTTTTGTATTTTGCCCTCCATTCCCCCA
>JAQUFK010000035.1 GCA_028684695.1 Methanosarcinaceae archaeon
GGCAGGAGCGAAAAACAGCCGCAGAGATGCTGGATCGGGTGGGCATTGCCCATTTGGCCGAGCGGGACTACACCACGCTGAGCGGCGGCGAGCGGCAGCTTGTCCTCTCCAGACCGGAACCGTCGAGCAGATGGAAGCCTGCGGAGCTTTCTGGCCTGAAGCCCACGAAGATGCCCAGAAGATGGCAACTCTTGCGGAGGCCGGCCACACAGTCGTTGGTTTCGAAGCAATCCGTCTTCCTTTTGACATCACCGCCGAAGCCGAACTCTTTGGCTGTGGGATTAAGGCAGGCACAAGGGAACAGCAGCCTTCTGTCATCAAGCACAGCGTAAGCAATATGGAAGACCTTGAAAAGATCAAGGATTACTCCCTTGATGAAGGCAGGGTCGCCACAATCATCGAAGCTGTGAAGATTGTAGCCGACAAATACGGAAGCGAACTCCCAATTATCGGTTCCATGATCGGTCCCTTCTCCCTTGCTCAGCATCTCAACGGAGACGCCTGGTTTGGAAACCTTTTCACAGGCAGCGAAGTTGTTCCCGCTCTTCTCGAATTCTGTTCCGACTTCAACGTCGCATACGCAAAGGCAATGGTCGAAAACGGAGCCGACACCATGGCAATTATCGATCCGACTGCCAGCTACGAACTCATCGGCGGAGAGTTCTACGAGAAGTATGCTCTGCCATACCAGAAGAAGATCGCTGATGCTATGGAAGAACTCGACGTTGCGACCGTTCTTCACATCTGCGGAAACACCACAAACGGACTTTCCATTATGGACAAGACCGGGGTAAACGGAATCAGTGTTGACCAGAAAGTCGACATTGCAACCGCAGTTGGCAATGTAGAAAATGCGCTCATTGTAGGAAACCTTGATCCAGTGGCCGTGCTCTGGAACGGAACCCCCGAAGAAGTCGAAGCCGCCTCCAAGAAAGTTTTGGATGCCGGGGTAGGCTTACTTACTGTAGGCTGCGGAACTGTCAGTATGACCCCAACCGCAAACCTTCAGAAAATGATCGAGTGTGCCAAGAACTTCACTTACTAAATTCTGAAAATTTAAAGCTGGCTTTGGGCCAGCTCTCTTTTTTAAAAAGTTTTTAATTCCTTTCTTTTGAACTGTTTTCCCTTAATTCTTTTAATTTTGAGAATTTACTTTGTATTTTTTTATATAATGTAGCGTAAAACCCCTGAGACTTTACTCGGGGTGAGTTTACTTAACTTCCTCGGCTATGCTTATATTCTAAGGGTGAATCCGCGCCCTATCTTACTCAATATTTATACTTTTCGCTCTATTTTAGACCCTTTTCCCCAAGTGGCATCTTTTGTCTAAAATCCAGCCTATTTTGCCGTATACTTAATAAATTATATTATACCCATTTATTGTTTAGTAGTTATTCATTTGATAAATATAGTATTCGTTTATATAGTAGGATAACAATCTTTTAATCAGGTAATTGGCTCTGCATTCTCAGGGCAATGCCAAGCAGCTACACTGTTGGGTAAATTCGGGATTAAATCTGTTTATTCAGTTGGGATGATGAGCAGATTTGGAGTCTCTATCTACAATCTTTCCCTCAGTATTAATGTCAGGAGAAGTTTATTCACATTTTACCGGAGCTGCCGTTCAGGCGGTTAGAACTCTGTATGGGTTTTTCTGGGTTGTGAATATAGGAGACTATATACTATATTTGATAGTGTTTGGTACTCTTTGGCTCTCCCAATCCCGCCGACTGGCGAGAAGGACTATAATCTTGTAAATCCCAAATAGCGGAAGCTTTACTCTTCCGTTGAGCGGGAGCTATAGTTTTTTGGGAGTATTGGAAAGCCGAAGGTACAGCCCTATCTACATCAAAAAAAGTCTGTTCTCAGACATTATGCTGCGCAACCAGACTGAAAAATATGTTTTATTGGAGGTTTAAAAATGGCAAACGAAGAAATCTTTGACAAGCTTCGTGACTCTATTGTAAACCAGGACGTCTCTGGCTGTGTGGAATTAACAAAAGAAGCTCTTGCTGATGGGATTTCAGCAATCGATATTATCACAAAGGGGCTCTCAGTCGGAATGAAGGTCATTGGAGACAAGTTCGAAGCCGCAGAAGTCTTTCTGCCCCAGATTATGATGTCTGCAAAGGCAATGAACGCTGCAATGGAAATTCTGACTCCTGAACTTGAAAAGAACAAAACCGATGAACAAGAAACCGGAACTGCAATTACCTTTGTCGCCGAAGGAGACATCCACGATATCGGACACCGTCTTGTCAGTACCATGCTTGGGGCAAACGGGTTTGATATAATCGATCTTGGAACTGATGTTCTTAATGAGACTGTTGTTGAAGAGGCTGCAAAGCGCAAAGGAGAAAAAATTATCCTTGTAGGCTCTGCCCTTATGACCACTTCCATGCTTGGCCAAAAAGACCTTATGGATCTGCTCAATGAAGAAGGCCTCAGAGATAGTGTAAAGTGCATGTTCGGAGGCGCACCCGTATCCGACAGCTGGGTCAAGGAAATCGGCGCAGACGCAACCGCGGAAAATGCCGCAGAAGCTGCAAAGGTAGCCCTTGAAATCATGGAATAAACAAAGATAAAGGAGAAATTTAAATGACATTCACCCAATCATTTGACTGCTATGATTTCTACGACCGTGCAAAAACAGGTGAAAAGTGCACCCAAGACGACTGGGACCTTATGACAATTCCCATGAAGGCTATGGAGCTCAAGCAAAAGTACGGGCTTGACTTCAAAGGAGAAATCGTGCCCACGGATAAGGACATGATGGAAAAGCTCTTCAAGGCCGGTTTTGAAATGCTCTTAGAATGTGGGATCTACTGTACCGATACCCACAGAATCGTCAAGTACAGTGAAGATGAGATCTGGGATGCTCTTAACAATGTCCAGAAGGAATTTTCCTTAGGATCCGGCAGGGATGCTGTAAATGTAAGGAATAGAAGGACTGGGGATAAGCGAAAGCCAATCATTCAGGGAGGTCCTACAGGCTCTCCGATCTCCGAAGAAATTTTCATGCCTGTACACATGAGCTATGCTCTTGAAAAGGAAGTGGACACAATTGTAGATGGGGTTATTACCTCTGTCCGCGGCAAACCCCCAGTTCCTGGAAGCCCTTACGAAGTGCTTGCGGCCAAAACTGAAACCAGGCTTATAAAGCAGGCCGCCGCAATGGCTGGGCGGCCTGGAATGGGCATATAGGGGCCTGAAACTTCCCTCTCTGCACAGGGAAACATCTCCTCTGACTGCTACGGCGGGCAGCTCTCTTCTGACAGCCACGAAGTCTCACAGCTTAATGAGCTTAAAATTGATCTTGATGCAATTGCAGTCATCGCTCACTACAACGCCAATAGCGATATCATAATGGATGAGCAGATGCCAATCTTTGGCGGCTATGCAGGTGGGCTTGAAGAGACTGCAATTGTGGATGTTGCAACCCATATTAACGCCTTTGTCATGAGCAATGCAACCTGGCACCTTGATGGGCCTGTTCACATTCGCTGGGGTTCTACCAACACTCGGGAGACTCTGACAATTGCAGGCTGGACCTGTGCAACTATTTCCGAGTTTACAGACATCCTCTCTGGAAACCAGTACTATCCCTGTGCTGGACCCTGTACTGAAATGTGCCTTCTAGAGCTTTCTGCCCAAGCCATGACCGACACTGCTTCCGGCCGAGAAATCCTTTCTGGAGTTGCTGCAGCAAAGGGTGTTGTAACTGACAAGACTACGGGTATGGAAGCTAGGATGATGGGCGAAGTTGCAAGAGCAAGCGCAGGTATGGAAATCTCTGAAGTAAACAAGATCCTCAATGAACTTGTGCCGCTTTATGAGAAGGACTATGCAAAGGCTCCGGCTGGAAAAACTTTCCAGGAATGCTACGATGTAAAGACCATCACTCCAACTGAAGAATACGTGCAGGTCTATGACGGAGTAAAAAAGAAACTCGAAGACCTCGGGCTTGTATTCTAAGTTAAGTTTGGATTTAAATTTCAGTTTGGATATAAATTTCAGTTTGGATATTTGGATTTGAAAGATTTAGTCGGCGGAAATCCCCGCAGGCTAAATCTTTTATAACCTTGTATGGAATTTCGCATCTATTCCGAGGCTAGGGAAAGCATTGAGAATAAATTAATGTTCTTAGAAGTGTTTTTAAGCTTCTAATTCCCCTTCCTTCAGGCCCTTATTCTTTCCCTTCTAAAGGTGTGTACCTTGAATAGTTGAAAATATCTACAAAAAAGGAAATGGGATTTAATAAATGGGCTCGAAGCTTTGGGAATAATGTTTAACCCCTGTATAAAGTTAGGTTGGAAACCCCTGTATAAAGTTAGGTTGGGAATGTTGGGAATCTAAGGTCTAAGGTTGGAACTTAAAAAGTTAAAAATTCAAGCTTTGTTGTTCAACCCTTTCAGTTGAAAAAGGCCTAAATGTTTAACCTTTCTGTAAAGTTAGGTTGGGAATGTTGGGAATCTAAGGTCTAAGGTTGGGCCTCTAAAATTCAAGGTCAGGAGTTGAAAACTTCTGCAAAGGAACGATTTGAGTAAATATTTTATGCCTGTAGTTGAAAACTTCTATATATACACAGTCTTAATTTTTTCATTGAAAAAACGAGTTTGGAAAAATCTCAAGTCAATTTAATTCAACTCTAGCCACTTCAATTCCAGCCACTTTAACCTCATAGCTGTAAGCTCCCAAAACTCGGAATTGCTAACTAAAAAATAATTATTAACAGGTATATACAGAGGAGGAACTGAGATGAAGCCAAAATTATTATTCAGATATGCCTCTCTATTCTTTATCATATTCTGCTTGTTTCAAATGGTGATCCCAGCTTTTGCTTCGCCCTATGTCACTCCTTCCGGAGAGACTGGTTTGACCCCTGACACAAACAATGTGCAAGATGAATTACACAAGTTTCATAAAAATATGGACGTTTGGTTCATGGTTATGCTTGTGGCCTTCCTGATGCTTTTTATAAAGAAGTTTGAATGGGGAGTCTGCTTAGCCACCATGCTTACACTTGCGGGTTCTTTTATAAGCCATTCTGCGATCCGGCAGTTTGTCCTTGGACAACCTTGGAACCAGGATTTCATGATTATGGGGGTTTTTTGCGGAATCACAGTTGTAATAGGGATTGGTGTCTTTTTAGGAACCATCAAGACTTGGCAGTATTTATTGGCAGGCCTTCTGTTTGCCCCTGCTTGGCTTGCAGTTGAATGGTTTATGTTTACCTATCTTAAAGGAGTTGTGGATCCCGGAGGCTCTATGCTGGTGCACATGGTTGCAGCCTACTGGGGCTGGGGAGTTTTGATAGGCCTTCAGGAAAAAAGATCTTTTGAAGAACCTTTCAATACTACAACCCATAGCATTTCTTTTGTATGGCTTGGATCGATGCTTCTTTTTGTCTTGTGGCCTTCCTTTGTCACTGCGCTGCTTCCCGGAGATTTGGTAACTTGGGGCATGATGACAACCTATATGGCAGGGCTTGGATCGGTAATTTCAGCCTATCTTACCTGCGTAGCTTTTGAGAAAAAAGTCGACCCCCTGGTTTATACTTATGCTTTACTTGCAGGCATGGTTTCAATTGGAGCTCCTCTGATCTCAGTTGGTCCTTGGGCTGCTTTGGGTATAGGCTTGATTGCAGGCGTAATTTCGGTTGTATGTTTCGTAAAGCTTCACCCTTGGCTCTGTGAAAAAATTGGGGTTTTTGATGTGATGGGAGTACATAATCTTCATGGAGTTCCCGGAGTCTGGGGCGCCATTGCAGGAGCAATTTTTGCGGCTGGATATATTAATATAGTAAGCCTTGTAGGAGTTATCCTTATTTCTCTTGTTACAGGCGGAATAACGGGAATTATTTTGAAAGCCACAAGAGGAGAAATGGGACAGGAAGAATTGTTCAGTGATGAAAGCATGTTTCTTGGCTGGAATCCCGAACCAACAAAAGTTATGGTAACTGAAAGAAAAGATGGAAGCGTTCCCTCTACCCAATCGGCTGAGTGAGCAATTCTAAATAGGAAATAAATAGGATCAAAAATTAGATATAGAAGCTGCCTGAAAATATCAGGCAGTCAACTTTTTGTAGCTATTCCTTGATTTGTTTGTGGAAGCTTCAAGGAATATATTAGGTATTTTCCCTGATTTGTTTGTGGAATTTCAGGGAATTTTTGGGAGTTTTGTGGATATTTTAAAGGGATATTATAGGTCTGTACACTAAATCCCTTTGTTATTTTCTCTCTTAAATCTAATTCTATTTATATTTATCGGTATCAATTCTTGATGATAGATTGTTATATAAATATATTTCTATCTTTAATACTGTTAAAACCAAAATATATAAATATTAGATTTCTATGCTTCTTTTCTAAGAGAAAATCTATAAATGTAAAATTCAAACAATTTATTATTTATTAATAATTTAGAATGAGAATGCTTCGGATAAAGATTTTTAGGGACAGCAAGCCTTCTTTCTAACTAAATTTCTACGAAATTGCTTTCGGTTTAAGAAAGGGATGCAGCCAGTCGTTCAAGCTGAATTCTTTCGTTGGCTGCATCAAGTAGATAAAAGTCCGTTTCTGCAATTTTTGAAATTATTAAGGCGAGTTCTTCTTCAGGTTCTCCCGAACCCAGGGCCGCCTCAGAGAGCCCTTTAAGAATTTCGGCTCCAGAAAGCCCTTTATCAATAAGCATTTCGTCTATAAGTTTTCGGGCTTCTTGAAACTTTCCGGCCCGGCTGGCTCTGAAAAGTTTTTCTATACTTTCATCTAGCCCTTTTACCGTAACCTCATAAACAAGTTCTCCGCTAACAGTTCCACTTTCTCCGGCCTCAAGGGCGGCAAGCTGGAGGGTCCGGACCGCTTCTGCAACGTTTCCTTTTGAGGCATACAGGATAGCATCCAGAGCTCCAGCTTCCAGCTCTAGCTTTTCTTCAGAAGCTATTTTTTCCAGGTGGGGTTTAAGAACTTCCTCTGGCACATAGGTAAAAAAAAGCCTTACTCCTCTGGAAAGCAGAGGGGCAATCAGTTTTGAGGGGCTTGTTGTAGAGAGGATGAATCTGCAAGTTGAACTATACCTTTCCATTATGCGCCGCAGAGCCTGCTGGGCTTCCTGGCTCAGAGCTTCGGCATTGTCGATGTAGATAAGCCGGTAAGCCGAATCAAGAGGGGCCATTCCCGAATACTTGTTAATAATTTCCTTGAAAATATCTATAACACTTTTATATATTTTTTTTGGATCCTCGGTTCCAATAATCCGGATAAACCGCCTATCCCGGACAAGGTAGTTTTTGCCCTGTTCAAAAAAGTCAGAGGCATTGAAATAGGTGAAATTGCTTTTCCAGCTCTCTCCATAGAGCTCAAAAGCAAGTGCAAGGGAAGCTGTAGTTTTTCCGGAATTTTCCGGCCCATGCAGGACAAGGTGCGGAAAAGAAGCCGAATGGGCAAGCTCGGCTAAAGTCTTAAGGGAAGAGCTATTACCTAGCACTTCGTCTATTTTTTTCGGCCGATACTTTACTGTCCAGATGTCATGCCTTATATCCACTCTTTTCCACCTCGTAAACGAAAAACAAAGGAGTATAAAAATAAAAAGAAAAGGGAAAGGAAACAGCAAACTTTTCTTCTTTTCCCTTTTTTCCAGGTTGTTTTAGGCGGCTTTGGAAGAATCCGCTTCTGCCTCGCCTGCCTCAAGCACTTCTTTTATAACGGTTCCATAGACCGGTCTTGCAATCAGAACTCCGATAAAGACGCCTATAATCGTAGTAATTGCAAAGCCTTTGAGGCTTCCAAAGCCCATTACCACAAGTGGAGACATTGCAATAATTGTTGTTGCTGCAGCCCCGAAGATGATTGAAAAGGCCTTTCCGATCCTTGAGAGGAAAACTTTTGTTGAAGGCAACTTCCCTTCATAGAGTACCTCATCGGTAATGATTACCAAGTGGTCAATTCCGGTTCCTATGGCTGCAATAATTCCCGCAATTGCTGGAAGGTCAAGCTGCCAGTTGATTGCAGCTGCAACTCCCAGGATCATAATGACCTCACTGATTGAGGTTCCTACCATAGGGATGAGAATTTCCTTTCTTCCGTATCTGCGAAAGACCACAAAAGCTACGGCAAGCAAAGAGAAAAGCCCTGCAATCACAGCTTCGGTCTTAAACTGTTTTCCAAGGGTTGCATCTACATGCCCTGAGCCTACAAGGACGACGTTTACAGGCAAAGCTCCTGCTCTCAGATGAATCTGAAGCTGCTGGGCCTGCGCTTTTGCTTCTTCGTCCTGCCCAGTGGAAGCTTCCCATGAGTAAATGGGGCCTTCCTTTAACTTTGCAGCCGCAGAAGGACTGAGAGGAGCACTATAAATTAGGTTTTCATCCAGATACATTTCCAGATTGTGCATATACGGGTTTGAGACCGCTCCGGCCTCAAGGGCGGCTTTCTGAAGGGCGCGGCCTCCGTCCTCGTTTAGAGTAAAAGGTGTATGCCACTGTTCATCATGGAAGCCGGGAATTCCCACACTTATAATCGAGTTTCCATAGAGTACATGCGTGGACTCATTGCCTTCAGTCTGGATCCGGATTTCAAATTTTCCGGGTTTTTCAGCAATATCCTTAGCAGTTGCAAGGTCGATACCTGCAAAATCAATGAGGATATAGTCTTCGCCGACTGTCCGAACAGGAATATCCTTAAGTCCCAGAGAGTTGAGCTTTTCGTTGAGGATTTCCCGGGTCAGGTCCCTTGTTTCTGTACTAACACCTTCTTTATAGCGAAGGGTTCCGTCTTCATTTACGAGGATGGAGCCTCCAACTTTTTCCATTAGGGCTTTAAGGTCTGCTTCGGATACCCCGGTTCTAATCTCGTAAAAGGTTCCGGTTTCTGTAGAGATAGGCACGACTTCGGTGTCTAGGGCTTTTGCCAAATAATTTTTAATAAGGGCTTCTTTTGTTGTGGTAAGGCTGACTTGAGTTTTGTCCTGGCTGAGCTTATCCACACTTACCTGCCCAAGCCCCAGGCTTTCAAGTTCGGATTTGCTGGCCTGAGCTGCAGTTGTGAAAACAAGGCCTGAATCTTCGGTTTCTCTTAGCCCTTCTCTTTCCAAGGTATTTTCCGTAATCTCAATGGGGCCTAGAATTGGTTTTACGGTTTCACTAACAATTAGCTCGGGATCAGCATCCACCTGCGCTAAAGCTCCCTGGAGTTTGATCTGAAGCCAGGAGCCTCCTTCAAGATCAAGCCCGTAGTTTAGGTTGGATGAGCCATCTTCTCCGAGTACTCCCCAAGGCTGAATTGCAACCAGGGATGCGAGGAGAGCAAGGAGGAAGAGCATTACTCTGGGCTTTTTTACTAATTTCCCTATATTCACACTTTTTTTCTCCGTTTTCTCACTCATCGGTTATACCTCCCTCTGAATTCGGGTTTTAAAGCGTACCAGCGTAAAATCCCAGTGTTTAAAAGCCAGGTGTTCATAAGGTCGGCGACAAGTCCTATAATCAGCACACTTGAGATTTGCGAAAGCAGGGGAATTTGTGTAAAGGAGGGGATGATCAGATAGGGAAAAGTCGAGACTATGTACATCATCAGCAGCGCTGCAAGGGTTGTAGTTGTCATTGTTATTCCGGTCTGCATAGCCCTGGTGACTTTTTCTTCCACCGTGCCTCTGCGCTTGAGCACTCTTGTAGTGAGCAGGATGTCGCTGTCAACCGAATAACCGATCAGCATAAGCAGTGCCGCAACAGTTCCGAGGGAGAGTTCAATTCCTGCAACTTTCATAAAAGCGGCTGCTATCAGAATGTCTGAGAGGGCTGCAAAGACTACGTAAAGAGAGGGAATTAGGCTTCTGAAGATCAAAAAGACTACAAGGGCCATTCCTATAAAGGAAATAATAAGCGCCTTTAGGGCCTGGGATTGCAGGTCTTTTCCGTAGACTGGGCCTATCTGCTTGATTTCAACATTTGAATACTTCTCAGTCACTGCATCTTCGAGCTTTCTTTGTTCTTCATTCTCCATTACTCCAAATTGCATGATGACCCGTCCGCCTGCCGAGCGGGCATCTTGTATTGGGTAGTCTTTGTAGACATTTTCAAGAGTCTGGGGGGAATCGCCAGTCTCTACCGAGATTTGGGTTCCTCCCTGAAACTCCATTCCAAGGGGTACGGGAGACCCACTGCTCGCGTAGGAGCCTCCCAGAACTATAAGCGAGATTGCGAGCACCGCAAGAGGTATTGCCAGCAACTGCCGATTATCGTGATTTTTCACGAAGGTGTCTAAAAATTCGGTCAAACCTGTTGCCATAATTAATACTCCAAAATGACTAAATTGATTCTTTTCCTTTACTTAGCATTTTTAACGATCTTGATTCTTTTCCTTAACATTCAAATTAAAGGCCTTAAGGAAGGGTTATAACTTGACATTTTTTAATATTGGCCCCTGTCAGGGAAGATTAGCCGTAGCAGGAGGAGTAATATATTTGATATATTTGATTTTTTGAGTCCGATTTTGGGGCTCAATCCTCGGAAAAATAAACGCAACAAAGTTTGCGTACGGTATTTTAATACCTTTCATATACGGCACACTATAGCTTTCAAATACAGTACTTCAATACTTTTCAACGGCTATTTCAATCATTCCTTTGGGAGAGATTTTTTAGTTTCTTATATCAATTATTTAATTATTTTTAAATATTGAGGCTTTTTCACTAAAAAATTTAAGTTTCAAGCCGATACAGAAGTTAACGACACAACTATATATACGGCTTACTGTGGAGTAAAAATATGACAAAAAGACCATCTCTTGACGAGTATTTCCTTGAAATTGCTTTTGTGGTAGGAAAGCGGGCCACATGCCTTAGAAACAATGTAGGGGCAGTGATTGTCCGGGATAAGCGCATCCTTTCTACAGGCTATAACGGTGCCCCTCGGGGCATGGCTCACTGTTTTGAGCTTGGCTGCATGCGGGAGCAGGAGCACATCCCTTCTGGAACGAGACATGAGAAATGCAGGGCTGTGCATGCGGAACAAAACGCTATCATCCAGGCGGCTCTCCACGGGGTAAGCACGGATGGAGCAACTCTTTATTGTACGCATCAACCCTGCATTCTCTGCACAAAAATGATTATAAATGCCGGCATCGAGCGAGTTGTGTACTCAACTCCTTATCCGGATACGGATTCTCTGGACTTTTTCCAGGATGCAGGCATTACAGTGGAACATATTCCTTTGAAATAATTTGAAACTTCTATTCTTTTATAGGCTTCCTAGGGTTTTTCTGCTGCTATAAAATAAAAGCTTAAGCAGGAGCTTAACAAAAAACTAAAAATAAAGGCATAAAAAGGAGGATTATATATGAAAATAGAACTGGTAATCGATGGGAAAAAAATTCCTATGAACGCTTTTGTTAGCAAAGTTTTTATTAATGTTATCGGAGGCGTAATTGAGTGCTTGCACGGAATTGATACGAACTGGAAAACAGTTTCTCTAAAGCTAGAAAAGGATGAATAAAAGTAGAAAAAAGAAAAAGCTACTTTCTTTCACATTTTCCATTTTTATATATATTTTTCGAGCTCTGAAAACTTAATTGGAGAGGTTGCATCTAGGGAAATTGGAGTTATTGAGATATGCCCTTTTTGCATAATTGCATGCACATCGGTCCCTTCGGCTTCTTCTCGGATAAGGTCTCCTGCAATCCAGTAGTAGGGCCGCCCTCTGGGATCTTTTCGCTCTTCTACATCAGTATTAAAAATCTTTCGGGCAAGGCTGGTTATTTCTATGGGAGTGTCTTCTGTGGCATTGTGGGGTATATTAACATTTAGAAGATCCACATTTTCAGGCATCCCGTGTTTGAGGACGTTTTTTGCAATCCGGTTTACAACTTGGATTCCAGGCTCAAAATGTTCCTTATGATAATCTCGCAAATCATCAAACTTCAGGCCTTCCTCAAGAACTTGTAGGGAAGCTGCAATTGCAGGAACTCCGTAGCTTGCAGCTTCAAGGGCTCCCCCGATTGTCCCTGAAGTTGTAATCGTATCCGTACTAATATTTTCTCCTATATTAAACCCTGAGAGCACAAGGTCAGGCAGTTTTTTAAGCACCGTAAATATTCCGAGGATTACGGAATCTGTAGGAGTTCCTCCAACCGCATAAGCGGGGATATCTCCTATACTTGTTTTTTTAATTCTCAGAGGCTCGAAGATAGAAATTGCACGTCCGACTCCGCTTTGTTGCATAGCAGGAGCTGAAATCGTAACTTCTCCAAGCTTAGCCACACTCTCATATGCGGCTCTTAAGCCTGTGGAATAAACACCGTCATCGTTTGTAAGAAGGATTTTTGGAGCCATCAGCCTTCTTGTTTAACCTCCCCTTGATTTATATTTAATGGAAATGTGGCTTCCAGGAGAATCCTCCTCAAAAGCCGCTGAGCAGTACAAATTTAATATAATGATTGCCCTTATCCTTCTAAGATTCCGGATAGTTCCGAATTTATAATTATTTCTGATTCCGGGATTTGAATTCCCAGTTTCAGAATTCAAAAGATTACGAGGATTTATATAATGGATAAATACGAGCAGGTAATTGAGCTTGCCAAAAGGCGTGGCTTTTTATGGAATTCTTTTGAACTGTACGGCGGAAGCCGTGGTTTTTATGATTACGGTCCCCTTGGAAGCACCTTAAAGCGCAGAATTGAGCAGATCTGGAGAGAATTTTATGTAATCCAGGAAGGCTTTATGGAAATTGAGTGTCCGACCATTGGAATCGAAGACGTTTTTGTAGCTTCAGGGCACGTGGGTGGCTTTTCGGATCCGCTTTGCGAATGCAAGAAATGTGGGGAAGCTTTCCGGGCCGATCATCTTGTAGAAAATGTAATGGATGCAGCTGCGACCCTAAATGCAGAGCAGCTTACTCAGGTTATCCGAGAAAAGGGTATTACCTGTCCCGAATGCGGAGGGGAGTTTAAGGATGCCTATGAATTTAACCTCATGTTCAAAACCACAATCGGGCCCGGAACAGGTAGACAAGGCTATCTCAGACCTGAAACGGCTCAAGGGATGTTTGTAGATTTTCAGAGGCTCTCGCGCTTTTATCGGGAAAAACTCCCCTTTGGGGCGGTGCAGCTCGGAAAATCTTTCCGAAATGAAATCGCGCCCAGGCAAGGAGTAATTCGTCTTCGGGAGTTTACCCAGGCGGAATGTGAGATCTTTATCGATCCTCGTGACAAAAGTCATCCTAAATTTGAGCGTTTTGCAGACAAGGAGCTTACCCTTTATTCCAGGCAGGCTCAGGAAGAAGGGGAACCTGTGCGGATGAAGCTTAGGGAAGCTGTGGACCAAGGGGTTATTGCGCACGAGTTTTTAGGCTATAATCTTGCGCTTACAAACGCATTTCTTACAAAGATTGGGATTGATCCTGTAAGGCTTAGGTTCAGACAGCACCTTAAAGATGAAATGGCTCACTACGCAATCGATTGCTGGGATGCCGAAATTGAAACGGAGCGTTTTGGTTGGGTTGAAATCGTAGGTATTGCGGATAGAACGGACTATGACTTGAAAGCTCATTCGAAAGTTAGCAAGACCGAGCTTGCAGTCTATGTGGAATACCCGGAGCCAAAACTTGTTACAAGCTTTGTTGTAAAGCCCAATATGGGAAAACTGGGTCCAATTTTCAAGGGAAAGGCAAAGGCTGTAGCCGAAGCTCTTAAAGGCCTTTCTGAGGCCGAACTTTCGAAAGAAGAAATTCACATAGCTGTAGCCGGAGAGGAAATCACTCTCAGCTCCGATATGGTCGATTTTGCGGAAGAAACTGTAAAGGTCAGTGGGGAAAGCCTCGTGCCTCACGTAATTGAGCCTTCCTACGGGATAGATCGAATTTTCTACGGGACTTTAGAGCACGCTTATGACGCTGAAGATGTGGGGGCAAAAGCTGCCGAGTCCGGACTCAAAGGACAAGAAGAGCTAGATGAGCTGGAAAGTGCAGCTGAAGAGGAGGTTGGAGAAACCCGGCTTGTAATGCACTTTTCAAGTGCTGTCGCCCCAGTTCAGGTTGCTGTTCTTCCGCTTCTGACCCGGAAGGAACTTACGGATCCGGCAAAGGCAATCCTTGCAAAGCTTATGGATAAGAATTTGATGACCGCATATGACGATTCCGGAACTATAGGGAGGCGTTACCGGAGAAACGATGAAATTGGAACTCCCTATTCCATTACCGTAGATTATACAAGCCTCGAGGACAAAACAGTCACAATCAGGGATAGAGACTCTATGCGCCAGGTTCGGGCTCCGATTGAGGGTCTTGAAGACGTGCTTTACGACCTGATTTATAAGGGAAGAAGCTTTGAGTCTGCGGGAAAGCCCTTCAATTTCCAAATAAATTCTGAATAATATTGAATTGGAAAGAAGCCCCAAAATCTTAAGTAAAAAATTGAGCAAAATATTAAACCTACTATTAAAGCTACGGGTAAATCCCGCAGCAAGATTTTTCCTTTTTCACAACTTTTTTATAGCAGGCAGCGTAAACCCCCTGAGCTAAAGACTCAGGGGTAGTTCACGAGAGCAAAGAAAAGGCTGAATTGTGCGAATATTGAAAAAAGGTTTTTTTAAGCTTGAGCCTAGTTTGAGCTAAGTTTGAGCTAAGTTTGAGCCTAAAATTTAGCCAAACTCAACCTAAGTTTGAGCTCAAACTTAAGTTTCTAACAAAAAATAAAAGCAATAAGACTGAACTGAAATGAGCGAAATTTTCTTTACAGATGGAGTTTCCTGTATCAAGCATCCCCTTATAAAACCCAATACCGTGCAGCAGAGGCTTTATCAGTTGGATCTGGCCGGAAAAGCTCTGAAAGGTCCGAGCTTAGTTGTGCTTCCGACAGGGCTTGGAAAGACCGTTATTGCCCTTTTTGTCATTGCTTCGCGGCTTCAGCGTTTTGGGGGAAAGGCCCTGGTTCTTTCGCCTACAAAACCGCTTGTGGAACAGCATGCTGCTTTTTTCAAAAGAGTGATGCAAATTCCTGAAAAAGAGGTTCTAACTTTTACGGGAAGCTTGGCTCCTGCAAAAAGGCAGGAACTCTGGAAAACGGGAAAGCTAATTGTCTCTACTCCGCAGGCAATCGAAAACGATATTCTGACTAAAAGGATCAGCCTTGAGACTGTAACTCATATCACTTTTGACGAGGCACACAGAGC
>JAQUFK010000036.1 GCA_028684695.1 Methanosarcinaceae archaeon
TCCAGAATCGAGATACGAGTAGGGATTCGGCGGCTTTTAAGCCTCCCTGAGCCACAACCAGTTTGTTTTCGTAAAATTGCATTTTGTTTATCAGGCGGTTATAATCTACAACCCCGAAGGAAACGCCTGTATAATGAGCGTCTCTTACCAGATAATCCATCCTATCCACATCGATTTCACTGCTCAGAACCTGCCCTATAGAAGATTTTCCTTTGATATGCTGGGCAAGCTTTCCAGGGTTTAATCCATATTCTCCTAATATTTCTTCGATTTCTCCTCTTTCAAGTAGCTCTTTTACATCGTCGTGTTTTTTCCGGGTATACTTATAAATAAGATTTTCCGTTACATGGGAAAAGGGGCCGTGGCCAAGGTCGTGTAAGAGGGAAGCTGCTTTTAATTCTTCTTTTTTATCCTCTTCTATGGAATCTACATGAGAAAGCAGCCTTGAGGCTAGGTGCATTACTCCTAAGGAATGCTCAAATCGGGTATGGTTTGCGCCGGGGTAGACGAGATTGGAAAAGCCAAGCTGTTTTACTCGCCTGAGGCGTTGCATTTTGGAGGTGGAGACCAGAGCCTGGGCAAGCTCATCTAATTCAATATAGCCGTGCACAGGGTCGAGGACAACCTTCATCCTTTTTAAAACAGATGTCATTATATATTGAGGTTACCATTTATCAATAAACAATCCAAAAGAAGGTAGACATATATGATTATATTTTCAGGCGGCACTGGCACTCCAAAATTACTCGACGGGCTCAGGACCCTTGTTCCTGAATCCGAATTGACTATTGTTGTAAACACTGCCGAGGACCTCGAAATTTCGGGAAATCTTATATCCCCCGACCTTGATACTGTCCTCTACCTCTTTTCGGACCGGATCGACCGGGAAAAATGGTGGGGACTTGAAGGGGATACATTTGAGACGCACAAACGCTTGCGGGAACTCGGAATCGAAGAAGAACTAAAGATAGGGGATCTGGATCGCGCAACTCACATTCTCCGCTCGGATTTTCTGAAGGAAGGAGCCTCTTTGACAGAAGCTACCGAAAAACTTGTATCTCATTTTGGGATTAAAGCTTCAGTGCTTCCCATGTCTGATGCTCCCGTTTCGACCCAGATTGAAACTCCTGAAGGCAAGCTGCATTTTCAGACATTCTGGGTGAAAAAACAGGGCTTGCCCGAGGTGAAAAAAGTGGAAATCCAGGGGCTTTCTGAGGCTTTCCCTTCGGAAAAAGTTCTAAAAGCTCTTAAAAAGGAAGAGCAAATTCTCATCGGGCCCAGTAACCCAATTACAAGCATTGGTCCAATTCTGGGGCTTAAGGGCATGCGAAAGCTCCTGAAAGAAAAAACAGTTCTTGCCATTAGCCCTATCATAGGCAATGCTCCGATAAGTGGACCTGCAGGCAAACTAATGGAAGCCTGCGGGCTTGAAGTCTCTTCCTTTGGGGTTGCAGAATACTATCAGGACTTTCTGGATTTTTTTATTTTTGATGAAAGGGACAGTGCGGAAGATTCCGCATTTGAAAGTCTTGGGTGCAGGGCGACAAGAGCTGATACCCTTATGACTTCTCAGGAAAAAAGTGTGGATCTTGCTCGTTTTGTACTTAAAATTTTTGAAGAACTAGCTTGAGCTGAGCAGAAGCTTTTTATTTTTTAATTATCTCTTGTCTTTGCGCAAGCTTTTTTATTTTTTTTAAGTATTTCTTTTTTCATTTTTAAGCCTCGCCTCTCTTTTCTAATTTCGATTAGGAAATAGTATCTGTAATATTTCAAAAGGTTTATGTATAATTTTAACTAATTTTCGTAATACTTTATTATATAGGGATTTAGTTTTGTATGGGATATATCTCTATATCTTTTTAATATGTGTTACCCATACAGCTTAACCCCCTTATTTAACCTTTTACTGTAAGGAATAGGAGATAAAAGCGATGAATAAACAAAATATTTTGCAGCTTGTCTGCTCAATAACCCTTATTTTAGCTCTTTTTGCCTTGCCAGGATCTGCGGCATCCGAAGTTAAAGCCTCCGATTCTGAGCTTATGCCCCGGCTTTTTTCCTTAGCTGAAAGCGAGCTTGGAGAACTTGAGGCTGAAAACACATTAATTATAACGGATCTAGGCTCTTCTGAAGGCTCCTATATTTATCAGGACGCCTTTTACAAAGAATTTTTTGAAAGGAAGCTCTCCTCTACAAAAAATCTACTAAAAGTTCAGAATTCAAAAAATAGTCCCTTCTGGTTTGCTTTCTTTAACAAGGCTTCCGGAAATTGTAGTTTTATCGAAATAAACCTCGGAGCTAAACCTGAACTTTCCGCACCTGTTACCCGAAATATTGCTTTTGAAAAACTTTATTCCAACCAAACTGCCTGGACTGAGGAAGTAAATCAGAAAGTCTTTAAAGGCCGAGAATTTGCCATAGTTACCCTTGCTAACGGCTGGGTCGAAGGGCTTGATTACGAACTTATCAGGTGTCTTGAAACACATAACCACTTTTGTCCCGGAGTTTCAAGCGGGTATGTTCTTGCAAAGTGGATGGAAGAAAACTATCCTCTGAGTGAAGGGGAGCAATATCTCGTTTTTTCCTGCCCGACCTGGTGTAAGGAAGATGTTTTTGTAAGGCTTTGGGATGCAACTCCCGGAAAAAGAGGGCTCTGGGCTTCGGAGCTGCGCGCAGAGGAGATTGAAGCTTTAGGAGGAGCTCCTGCCGGAATTTTTGTAGTCTGGAATGGAAAGGAAGGAAAAGGAAAAGCGGTAGCTCTCAACTTTGATTTTGATAAGGTCCGGGAAAGTTGCGGCTCCAAAGCAGAAGATGCTGGCTGGGCTTCCAAATACCTTATGGATGTTTGGCTGCTGGATGACAAGAACTGGAAAGGGCTTGTTTCTGAAGCTGCAGTCCTTGAGATTGACGAAGCTACCTTAGCAGAGCTGAAACTTGCGGACAGCAACCCTTATGTGACGCTTGGCTTATTAAACCCGCCTGAAAAATCCAAACCTTTGGAAAATGCAAATCCTTCTGAAAAGGCATCTACCGGCTTTTTTGCTTGGTTGAATCAGCTGAAGGAAAACTGAGGGCTATTTTCAATCCTTAAAAGCTTTCACTTAAATATTATTTTTTCCTTCCTTTTTTGCTTTTTTCTTTTTTTAGGACGCAGCATAAAACCCCTGAGGCTTTACTCGGGGCAAGTTCACCTTTATAGTTCACCTTTATGAATGTGCATGGCGGCAAACCGTAATTTTTTATACTATCCGGGAAATCAATCCGGGAGATCAATTTATGAAGCTTAATCTCTATCCTTTGTTTGTTTTCTGGTAAATGGAATTTGTTTAATAGCTTTATAATTTAGAATTTAATTTAAGCTTATCTTTTGCATTTTTCCGGCTGGCAAAGGGAGGATAGCTGCTCTCGGTTAGCCATTTATACATATATAATCAATTGAAGAGTTAAAATTGAAGAGTCAAAATCATGCTTGAAAGACTTATAGATTCCCTCGTAAAAGCTCCTATTGTTAAAAGGGGAGAATACAACTACTTTATCCACCCAATTTCGGATGGGGTTCCTTCAATCGATCCTAGGCTGGTCGAAGAAATTGTTGACCATATCTTAAAAATTGCAGACACAAGGGTTGATTATATTCTCACTGTCGAAGCAATGGGAATTCCTGTAGGAAGTGTCCTCTCTCTAAAAACAGGGATTCCTTTATCTATTGTCCGAAAACGCCCTTATTTTCTGAAAGGCGAAGTCGAGCTTTCCCAAAGCACAGGCTATTCCAAGGGAAAGCTCTACATAAACGGCCTCAAAAAAGGGGACCGAGTTTTACTCGTAGATGACGTTGTCAGTACGGGAGGAACGCTTCTTGGACTTATAAAAGCCCTTAAGGCAATGGAAGTTGAAATCAGCGACGTTATTTCTGTGATTGGAAGAGGTCGAGGAACCGATGGCTTAAAAGAGCTTGGAGTTGAACCCAAAATTCTTGTTACAATCGATGTGAGTGCGCAGGGGGTGGAGATAAAAGATGTCTGCGGGCAAAAGGGATGCATTTGATTTTAGGGCCGAATATATAATTAAGGTTATTCAAAAAACTGGAGCTAAAGTCGTAGGTTTTCAGTTTCCTGAAGGGTTAAAACGAAAAGGTCTTTCACTTGCGGAAACGATTGAAAAGGCTACAGGTGCGGAGGTTCTAATCTCAGGCGATCCTTGTTTTGGGGCCTGTGATCTGGATAGGACTCTGCTTTCAAACGTGGAGCTTCTTTTTCATTTCGGGCATGCTGAACTTGAAGATACCGAGCTTAGCCGAAAAATCTATTTCATCGAGACTCGATCAGCAGTTGAGATTCTCCCAGTCGTTGAAAAAGCGCTTTTGAAACTGCAAGGCAAAAAGATTGGGCTAATAAGCACAGTCCAGCATGTCCATAAACTCTCAAAAGCTTGTGCCTTGCTCGAAACTCGGGGCAAAACCTGTGTTTTGGGCCGCGGGGATTTTAGGATAGCTTACAGAGGCCAGGTACTTGGCTGCAATTTTACGGCGGCAAGAGCTGAAGCCTGTGACGAATATCTATACATAGGAAGCGGGGATTTTCATCCTCTTGGAGTTGCGCTCTCAACTAAAAAAAGAGTGCTTGCAGCCAACCCTTTTACCGGAGAAGTCCGAGAAGTGGACCCCTCAAAAGTCCTCCGCCAGCGCAGTGCTGTAATTGGAAATTCCATGGATGCGCAAAACTTTGGAATTATCGTTTCAAGCAAAAACGGGCAAATGCGCATGAAACTGGCTCGCAACCTCAAAACTCTTGTAGAAAAACACGGAAAAAAAGCGCAGCTAATTCTCATTGATCTGGTAACTCCTGAACAGCTTCTTCAGTTTAAGGTAGACGCTTTTGTAAATACGGCTTGTCCCAGACTTGCTATTGACGAAGTAGGCCGATTTTCAGCGCCTATGCTGACTCCACAGGAATTAGAAATCGTGCTTGGAGAAAGGGAGTGGGAAGCCCTTACTCTGGACGAAATTACAGAAGAGAGTTTTTAAGCTGGAAAGCGGAAAGAATGCAGAAAAAGCAGCCTTTAAATTATATTTTTTGGCTGATGGATAAGTATATAACAAAAAAAGGTAAATGAAACAGAGAAAACTTGAAATCCTGCTTGAAAAGGTTGAGGCTTTTTCAGAACCTGAGCTTGAGCTTGAGCAGTATCCAACTCCAGCTCCGCTTGCGGCGGAAATTTTGCATTTTGCCTATATGCAAGGAGATCTTATAGGTAGGGTCCATGATCTGGGTTGCGGGACTGGCATCCTTGCAATAGGAGCAAAACTGCTTGGGGCTGAAGAGGTAGTCGGCTTTGATGCTGACGAAAAGGCTCTGAAAATTGCAAGGCAGAACGCAAAAAAACTGGGAGTTGAAGTTGAGTTTGTTCGCTCCGATATCTCAGAAGTTTTAGCTCCTGCAAATACCACCCTTATGAATCCGCCTTTTGGGGCCAGAGTAAAGGGAAAGGACAGACCTTTCCTTTCGGCAGCATTAAGAACGAGCGAAGTGATATATTCCATACACAATCGCGGAAGCCTCGCTTTTATCCAAAAGTTCATTAAGCCTGCGGTAATTACACATTCGTATGTGGCCAGGTTTCCGCTTAAAAAGACTTTCGATTTTCACAAAAAGGAACGTGAGGTAATCGAAGTGGAAGTTTGCAGAATAAGTAGATCCTGAAATTTTTTCAAGCTTGTCCGGCTTTGTTCGGACTGTACTGCAATTTATAGCTATTACGATCATTTGAATGAGGGATTATGATTAGAATCCGGAAAAAAAATAAAACCAGTAGAAGAAAATTAAATTCCCCGGCCTCCAAAGTCGGAAAAACCCTTCCTGAAAAAAAAGGGTCAAAAGTAGTTTCGAAAAAGGAAAATCCTAAAAGAAACGGAGGGGAAAGAAGCGGAGCCTATGCAAAGAATAGG
Organism: Methanosarcinaceae archaeon; assembly: GCA_028684695.1. Classification (GTDB taxonomy): domain Archaea; phylum Halobacteriota; class Methanosarcinia; order Methanosarcinales; family Methanosarcinaceae; genus JAQVBP01. The sequence goes on from JAQUFK010000036.1 coordinate 5,945, forward strand.
CAGCGGGGAAAACCAAGGGCTGCGCCCGCGGGAAAAAGACCTCCTCACTCCGGAAAAAGATCTGCCCCTTTGGGAAAGCCAAGGGAACCTTTAGAAAAAGAAGAACATGTTTGGGAAAGAGGAGAGTTTGTCCTTCCGGGAGAACTTGTTGGAACAAGTGAAGAATTCAAAGCCGGAGAAGGCACAACTCTGAATTCCGGAGATATTTTTTCTACCGCAACCGGCTGGGTTATGTTTGACAGAAAAGACAGAAGCGTATCCGTACAGCCCGTAACCAGCACTCCCAACTTGATTAAAGTCGGAGATTTGGTATATGGCCGGATTTCCGGAGTCCGAGAATCCGGGGCTGCAGTCGAAATTGCAGGAGTTGAAGGGAGGACTGAGCGGGATATTGTAAACCTGAGCCTTGGGGATATTCATGTCTCCAATGTAAGGGACTCTTATGTCAAGCGGCTTGCAAATGAATTTAAGGTAGGAGATCTTGTGCGGGCAAAGGTAATAGATGTCGGGAGAATGCGGCTTTCCACAGACGGAGAAACTCTTGGAGTTATGAAAGCGTATTGTTCGAACTGCAGAGGAGAACTCGTGCTGGAGGGGAAAAAGCTTAAATGCCCACAGTGCAATAAAGTCGAAACTCGCAAACTCTCCGCAGACTATGGAAAGGGAATTTACTGATTTTCCTTTTGAGAGGTGAAGCCTGATGGAACTGAATATTATTTCTAAAACTGAAACTGAGCTTGAAGTCGAATTTAAAGGCGAGACTCATACTCTTCTCAATAGCCTGAAAGATTTTATGTTAAGGGATGAAAGGGTGGATATTGCATACTACGATATGAAACACGTAAGTATCAGCGAACCTGTTCTTTATATAAAAACCGACGGGACGGATCCTCTTGTGGTCCTAAGAGACGCAGCTTCCGGCCTTATTGCCAGTTGTGATGAGTTTACCGAGGTTTTTAATAAGGCTGTAAGAGCCTGAAAATAAGTAGATTCTAAAATCAAACCTGTCCTTTACATTTTTAGATTTAACAATCTTTAGATTTAGAGGATAGCTTTTTTATCTACTTCTTTTTTTTCTTTTTTTTGTCTATTTCCTATTTCCTTTTGTTTTAAGATCTTATAGCCTTCTTTTTTCTATTTTTTCTACCTTTTTTACAATACGTTTTTATCAAGGCCCGCGCTATTTCTGAGCAAAAAGCGGAGAATCCGCCAAAATTATAAAGGCGTGAGACAAGGAAGAGCAAGATGACACTTGATGATTCATATCTTCAGAAATTTGGATTTATTAAACGGGAAACCCTTAGCAGTATCAATATTGATCCTCTCCAGACCGGAGGGCTCTTGACGGAAGCGGCCCGCAAGGCTCTTGCAGAATGGGGCGATGGCTACTCGGTTTGCGATTACTGCGGAGGAGTACTTGATCAGATAAAAAAGCCTCCAATTGAGGCTTTTGTTCATAAAGCCCTTCCTGAGTTTCTGGGTTGTGACAAAGCCAGGGTTACAAACGGGGCCAGAGAGTCGAAGTTTGCGGTTATGCATTCCCTGGGAAAACCTGGAGATTGGGTTGTCTTTGATGGACTGGCCCATTATTCTTCTTATGTAGGGGCCGAAAGAACAGGTTTGAACATAAAAACCGTACCCCATACAGGTAGTCCTGAATATTACTTGGAGCCTGAAGGCTATGGGACCGCAATTGAGGAAGGCATAAAAGAGTACGGAAAACCTCCGGCTCTGGCGCTTATAACCTACCCGGATGGAAATTACGGCAACCTGCCTGAGGCCAAAAAGATTGCCTCAATCTGTCATGAATACGATGTGCCAGTTCTTTTGAATGGAGCCTATTCCGTTGGCAGAATGCCTGTTAATGCAAAAGAACTCGGGGTTGATTTCGTTGCGGGAAGCGGACACAAATCCATGGCAGCTTCAGGCCCAATTGGAGTACTTGGGGTAAGAGAGGAGTACGCTCCGATTGTTTTTAAAAAATCTCGCTATAATAAGGCCAAAGAAATTGAATTTCTGGGCTGCACTGCCCGAGGCGCAACGATTATGACCCTTATGGCTTCTTTTCCGGAAGTTGTTCAACGTACTCGAAATTGGGATCAGGAAGTCGAAAACGCCCGCTGGTTTTCAGCCCGGCTTGAGGATATGGGTTTTATCCAGCGCGGGCAAAAACCTCATGCTCATGATCTGATGTTTTTTGAGGCCCCAAGGCTTTATGAAATCTCACAGAAAGTTAAAAAAGGTCGGTACTTTTTCTATAAGGAACTTAAGAAGCAAAAAATTCATGGAATCAAGGCTGGGCTTACAAAATACTTCAAGCTCAGCACCTTCGGGCTCGGGCGGGAAAAGCTTGGCATTGTTGCAGATTCTTTTGAGGAGATTTTGCAAAAATATGAGGAGCTTTAAATTTTTCCAAAAATGTGATAGGTCCTCTGCTCTTTGGCGGCCTCTAGAAAAGTTCAGGTTTAAAGCAAGCAGCGCAAGGGATGGGAAAAAGGGATGAAAGAGTCTTTATCTGCCTCTCAAATCCAATCGGAATTTTTTGATGCCTCAGCTCCTTCCCCCTTTTTTTCAGAAAAAGGGCTTTATTGTTTAATTTTCAAAAATCCGAAATGCAGTCTTTCCGTAGGAAAAAAAGGAAACTTGCTTTTCAGGTCAGGCTTTCATATATATGTAGGCTCAGCGCTTGGCTCCGGAGGTCTGAAGAGGGTTATAAGGCACATTAAGCTTTCCGAAAATAAGGATAAAAAACCTAAATGGCATGTGGATTTTCTGCATTTGAGTCCTGTTTTTTCCCTGAACTGCGCAATTTGCGCCCCCAGCTCCGAAAAGCTAGAGTATATACTGGCTTCCAAAATAGGAGGAGGCTCTGTGCCGGGTTTTGGGTGTACGGACTGCGGTTGTGCCTTTCCTCTTTTTTATAGGTTCGAAAATCCACGAGAATAAATTCTAAATGCCTTTTTTACGTGTGGACTTTCGCCTGCGATATTCTTCTGTAAAAATATACTCTAGTAAGCCTTAAGCCTAGGATGTTTATAATTTAAAAGCAGCAGGTAAAGAAAGCGGATCAAATAAAGGATCAAATAAAGCGGATAAAAATTCGGAGGCTTTGGAATAAGCCTGATCTGGAAGGAGGATTTATCAGGCCCCAGTTCTCGTTTATTACCCGTCTGCCGGATGAGCCAGGGGCTCTTCACAGAGCAACTGAGATCATCAAGCGCTATGGGGGAAATATTAAACGGATCCACTACGAAAGGAGAATCGACCGTAACACCGTTTTTTTTGAGATCTCAACCTCAAAAAAAGCCTATAGAAAAATCCGGGAAGAGCTTGCCCAGATAGGCTACCTTCTGACCTCCCTTCAGGCCCTGGGATTTTTAAAATTCTATGTACACCTTCCACATAGACCTGGGGCTCTTTTTGAATTTCTGGATCAGCTGACTCTGGCGGGTGCAAATATTACCTTTCTGGATTTTGATGATAGGGGTAGGCATCCGGATCGATTGGGAGTGAGCCTGAATGTTGAAAATGCAGCTCTTATAGACAAGCTTTTAAACCGGCTGAAATCCCGCTACAGGCTTGAGATTCTCGAATACGATACCCTGGGAGAAAAACTTGATGATACGGTTTTTTATGTCTCGCTTGCAGAAAGGCTCCGGAGGATTCTTGGGGATGCCGAAGATGCTTTTCTTATGAGATTTTTACAGGATATAAACCATATTGCCCAGGAACTTTCAAATCTTGGTAAAAATCCATATAAAGTCTTTGAGAGTATTCTAAAGGTTGGCGAGACTCTCAATCGAACCTCAGGATCTGGCTTTTATGCGGAGGTTCAGCGGCTAAAACTTGGGAAAAAGCTTGAACTTTTTTGTTTTCAGCCCCCTTGCGGGGGCAATGTCTATCTATTCAATACTTTAGAAGAAGTAGTTCTGATTGATACGGGATATGGGATTTATTTTCCAGATTTTGTGAAAATGTTTTGGCATTATGGGCTTTGTGGGCCTTCTTTGGAAAAACTTAAGCGGATCTATATTACTCATGCCGATGCCGACCATTGCGGAGCTGCAGGCTATTTTCAGGCAAAAACCTATCTTAATCGAGAGACTTTGAAAGTTGCAAAAGAGACAAGTCGGGCTTATGGCTCTTCCCAGCAAGAGTGTATTCTTGAAGAAGTATACACAAAAATAATTAATCTCTTTTCAAAGTATGCTCCTCCAAAAAATTATGAGCTGTTTCCTGAACTTTCCAAAACATCGAAGCTTTCTACCCATTTGAGCTGGGAAACTGAGTCTAAAAAGCCGGAAAAAAGAGGAGCCTTTCCAGTAATTGCTCGGTTTGAAATAGGAGGGCTTGAGTTTGAAGCTCTGGAAGGGATGGGAGGACACATGCATGGAGAAGTACTTTACCTTTGTCCGGAAGAAGGGCTGCTCTTTCCGCAAGACACCCTGCTTAATTTTGAGAGTCTGAGCCCTGAGAGGTCTGCCTACAACACTCTTGCGGATTTCCTTATGACTTCGGTAAATGTGGACAGCGAACTTGCAAGAAAGGAAAGAATAGCTCTAGTTGAACTCATTTTGGAATTAGAAAGCTCTTTAGCAGCTGGGAAAAAGGTTTTGATCTGTTGTGGACACGGCTCGATTTCCTTACTCGAAAACGGAAAACTGCTAGCATATGGAAGTTCTGAGCGATATAGTGCAGGGGATTTAGGAAAAACAAAGAATCTGGAAGATGTAGGTGAGTTAGATGAGCTAGAAAAATAGAATTAAAGAAGTTTTAAGGGGAGTTTTTAGAGAATTGAAGGAAATTTGAAAGCCAATTTCAAAACTTATTAGGGGATTTTAAAGGGGTCTTAAGTTTATGTTTTCCAGGTTTAATTCTGATATTTTCCAGGTTTTTTCTGAGTTTAATTCCGATATTTTGCGGATTTTGAATTCCTTTCCTTTTCTGGATGGGTTTATGCTTTTTGTAAGCTATAATTTTGATTCTTTTCTTTTTCTGATCCTAGCTTTGCTTTTTTTCCGGCGGGGAAAAGCCGAGGCTCTGCTTTATCTTTTCCTTTTGCTTGCAGCCTGGGGGCTTTCAAACGCGCTTAAGCTGATTTTTGCGGTTCCAAGACCCGATGATGTTCGTTTTGTAACCTGTGCAACCGGGTATTCTATGCCAAGCGGCCATTCGCTTCTGTCCTTTGCTTCAGCGGTCTTTTTACATCCGAAAGCCGGATATCTAAAGCCTCTTGTCTGGATTTTTGCAATTCTGGTAAGCCTTAGCCGCATCTTTATAGGAGTTCACTATCCCTCTGACGTACTTGCAGGAGCGATTCTAGGAAGCTTACTTGGGTTTTTCTGGCTCTGGCTCGAAAATAAATTGAAAAAAAAAGTTTGAAGGGAGTTTTAATAAGGGGTGAAGAGAGAACTCTATGCGAGGGGTGCGATTCGAACGCACGGATTCCTACGAAAATGGGTCCTAAGCCCATCGCCTTTGACCTCTGGGCAACCCTCGCACTTGTTTGATATTTTAAGCTAAAAGCATTCTTTTATATAAAAAATAGAACTCTTTTCTTTCTTATATTAAAAAACGAAAAATGCGCCGACCGGGATTCGAACCCGGGTTTTGGGCTTGGAAGGCCCAAGTCATAGCCACTAGACCATCAACGCAAATTGCAAACTCTCTAGTGGCATTTCCTATATATATAATTTTCGCATTATCCGCTTAATTGAGCCTAAGTTTTACGTAAATTAAACCTCTTTTTGACAAAATTTACGTCAACCTTTTTATTTAGGCTTTTTTTCAACTTTTTCAAAATACAGGTTTTTTATTTTTTTCGATATTCTTCGACAAGGGCAAGTAGTTTTTCAAAGGAGCCTTCTATTGAATCTCTTAGAGTTGCAATTTCCTCGCCTTTTAGTTCCAATTCAGTTTTCTCTTTTTTCAGATAGCGCTTAAGCTCTTCGGGCGCCGGCCCTCCGATTACTTTTCTCCGCTTTATGTTCGATTCCGGATCAAGGGCTTCTTTAACTTGCTTTTCCGTAAGGCCTCTGGCTGAAAGCGCTTCTCCTATCACAACCTCGGAGATGGAATCGATCTTTTCAAGGCTAGGGTCGCAGCCTTCTCTGGCTAGGATTCCAACCAGTTGATGGGCTGTTCTAAAAGGAATTCCAGCTTCCCGGACAAAAGTGTCCGCAAGCTCAGTAGCTGTCGTAAAGCCGGTTGTAGCCTGGGCTGCAAGCACCTCGGGCCTGATTTTCAAGCTAGCATACATGCCTCTCATAATTCTAACCGAAGCTCGCACGGTTTTTACCGAGCGCCAGATATTAGGGGTAGCTTCTTGCAGGTCCCGATTATAGCTTAAGGGTAGCCCCTTACAGATTGTGATAAGGGCCATGAGAGAGCCTGCTGCAACTCCGGTTTTTCCGCGCATGAGTTCGGCTGTATCCGGATTTTTCTTTTGGGGCATAATCGAGGAGGTAGAAGCATACATATCGTCAAGTTCAATATAGTTGAATTCGGAGGAAGACCAGAGCACCAGTTCTTCGGCCATTCTACTAAAATTAATCATAATGTTTGTGAAAACTGAGGCGCACTCTATCAGAAAGTCCCTGCTACTTACAGCATCCATAGAATTTTCAAGCAGGCCCTCAAACCCTAGCAGTTCCGCAGTTCTTTTCCGGTTCAGAGCAAAACCGGTCGAGGCAAAAGCAGCAGCTCCCAGAGGACAGAGGTTTACCCTCGAAAAAGCCTCAAGCCCTCGCTCAAAATCCCGGCCAAGAGCTTGGGCGTGGGCACTGAGATGGTGGGCAAAGGTTGTGGGCTGAGCATGCTGGAGATGAGTAAAGCCCGGCATAAGGGTTTCGCGGTGTTTTTCTGCAAGGGTCAATAAAGTTTTCCGAAGGGCTAGGATTTCTTCAAGGAGGCTGAGCAGTTCATCTCGCAGCACAAGTCGGATGCAGGTTGCAACCTCGTCATTTCTGGAGCGGCCCGAATGCATCCTTCCCCCGATGTCTTCTCCTACAAGATCGATAAGTCGGGATTCAAGGGAGATATGAATATCTTCATAGCTAAAGTCGAGTTTTTCCATCCCTTCTTCTCTTACCTGCAAAAGGCCGGAAAGGATTTTTGCAGAATCTTTGGCTCCTATAATCCCCTGCTCCTTTAACATAACGGTATGCGCAAGATCCACTGCAATATCTGCGTTAAAGATCCATCGATCAGCCTCCATTGAGGAGGTATAGTTTAAAATTTCCTTATCCGGGGCGGCTTCAAGCCTCCCCCTCCGTAAAATATTACTCATTTTATTTTCCTCTTCTAAATTCTGGATAAATTTCAAACTTTTTTATTTATTCGGGCTTATTCCAGAACTCTTGCTTTCCATTTTTTTCAAAGTATACTTTTAATTCTAGCTTTACTTGTCTTTACTTGTATACCTTTTTTTACCGAAGCTTAAAGCCCTGATTATTTTTAGTGTTATCTGGGCTCTTGATATGGCTTTAACCCAATAAATACGAATCGGTATTCCGAAAATCGGGCAGCTGCTCCTTTTAATATTTTTTATAATTTGAGCTTTAGAATAGAAATATTATAGGTATATGGATAAACTATAGCTTGCATATCTAATTAAGAAAAGGGGGTTTTTTAATCACTAAAGAGATAATCAAAATTGAAGGAATGGCCTGCGGGCACTGCGTCCAGACGGTTAAAAAAGCAATTGAAGCTCTGGAGGGGGTGCAAAATGCGGAAGTTGACCTTACTCTGAAGGAGGCTGTAGTCGATTTTGAGGAAAAAATTACAGATCTTGGCAAAATCAGGGCTGCCATAAAAGAAGCTGGGTATCAGGCTTGATAAATGAGCTTTGATTCCTGAATATAGGAGTTTTCATAGGGGTTTTCATGGAAATTGAAATTACAGTTTCTGGGATGAGCTGTTCTCATTGCCAGAAGCGAGTAGAAGCTGCTATTTCCAAGCTTGAAGGCGTAAAAGCCGTAAAAGTCAGCCTTGAATCCGAAAGAGCTGAGGTCAGCTTTGACCCGGAAAAAGTTCGTTTTGAAGATATAGTAGAAGCTGTGCGAAAAACGGGGTATGAAGTGGAAGGTGGGCTAGAAGTTCAGGAGCCTCAAGCTGGAGCTAGCCCTGAAAAAATAGCGCCTGAAAGCTCTGCTGAAAATGAAATTTCACTAAAAATTTCTGGGATGAGCTGTGCAGCTTGTGCTGCAAACATTGAAAGAGTGCTCAAAAAGCAGGATGGAGTAAAGACTGCAGCCGTAAATCTTCAGCTTGAAAAAGCCCACGTCCGTTTCAAGCCCTCAAAACTTTCTCCTGAAAAAATCGAAGCTGCAATCGAGGCTATAGGCTATGGGGTGGTAAAAGATCGGGTAAACCTCAGGCTTCGGGGAATGAGCTGTGCAGCTTGTGCTGCAAACATTGAACGAAGCCTGAATAGACTTGAGGGAGTAAGTTCGGTTGCTGTGAATTTTCCCTTGGAACAAGCTTTTGTGGAATACGATTCTTCAAAAACTTCGATCCAAACAATAATTTCCACAATAAAGGGCATAGGCTATGAAGCTTCTGTGGATTCTGGCAGAGAAAAAGGAGCGGCTGAGCCCGAAGCTCGGAAAAGGGCTTTTAGGGAAGCTGAAATTCATAAACAAAAGTTCAACTTGTTTTTGGCTTTTGCTCTTGGGATTCCAATTTTTTTCGGAAACATGAGAATGATGCTTCCCTTCTTTTCCTTCGTACCTGCCTTTTTTTCTGATTCTTACCTCCTTTTTGGACTTGCAAGTCTGGTGCTTCTTTTTCCGGGTCGGCAGTACTTCATAGGCGCCTACAAGGGTTTTAAACACGGTATAACCGATATGAACCTCCTAATCGCCGCTGGCACTGGGGCTGCCTACCTGATAAGTGCGATTGCAACCTTTTTTGAACTTGGCCCAGGCTATGACCGGACTTACTATGACACGGTTTCTTTTTTGATCCTTTTTGTTACCCTTGGCCGCTACCTCGAAGTCCGAGCCAGAGACCGAACTTCGGAAGCTATTCGAAAACTCATAGGGCTTCAGGCAAAAACCTCTAGAGTACTTGTGGCCGGGGAAGAAAAGGAAGTGCCAGTCGAAGCCGTTGCCGTAGGAGATATTGTTTTTGTCCG
>JAQUFK010000037.1 GCA_028684695.1 Methanosarcinaceae archaeon
TCTGAATTCAGAAAGCAAGGAAAAACAAATGTTAGAGGTTCAGGAACCTAGAATACAAGCTATAAGTCCTGAAATATCGGGAATTGAGCTTGAGGAAAAAGCAGAACCCACCAGGTCCTTTCGAACTTATATCTGGGATTATAAGGGGTATGAATGGCATCTGATGTTGATGCTTGATGAAGAGAGGTATCAATTATATAAAGAAAGAACGCGCAAGCGGGATTACGACCTTTTTGCTTCAGACCCCTATGACGATAGACTGATTAAAAACATTGCGGAAACACTTATGGATCTAGCTGGAAAATATGGACTTAAGGATGCAGAAATTCCAGGGCTTTGTGCCTCGTTTGTTCAATCCCTAAATTACACCTCGGATCTTATAAGTTCCGGATATGATCAGTATCCGCGTTTTCCCTATGAAACCCTTTACGAAAACGGAGGAGATTGTGAAGATAAGTCTATCCTGTCTGCAGCTATCCTTCAGGAAATGGGCTATGAAGTGGTGCTCTTGGAATTACCCGAACATATGGCTTTAGGAGTTAGATCCTGCCCTGGTTTTTCTGGAGAAAGTTTTGCATATAAAAAAGACGTTTACTATTACCTTGAGACTACAGGCTCGGATTGGAATATAGGGGAAATGCCCGAAGAATACACCAATCTACCAGTAAAAGTTATTCCAGTATTTAAAAGACCTTTTATTGACCTCGATTTTAAAGGAGTATGTGAGTATAAAAATAAAAAAGGTATTGTGGACATTGAAGTTAAAATGAAAAATGTAGGTTCCGAAACTGCTGAAAACACCTTTATCTATGTGGCGCTTCAAGCTCGAGAAGAAGGAGTAATCTGGGATGAAATCAAAAGCGAAGCCTTTCAGGTAGAACCTGAAGAATTATATTATTATACTGCAGAAGGGCTTGTTGTTCCGGAAGGAGAAAATTTCAGAATTTATGTCCAGGCTTTTGGGAAAAACATAATTTCCGAAGCAATTATGAGTGATTGGGTATTTCTCTGACTAAAGCCAAGCTTTTTAAAATATTCAAATGCTCTCGAAAACTTAAAAAAGGATTTATCCTAAATTCATCTCTTGCCGATTAAGGGTGAAAGCATGGATAAAAAATTATACCGATCAAGGAAAAACAGAATGATTGCCGGCGTTTGCGGCGGCCTAGCTGAGTATTTTGATATCGATCCTACAATAGTAAGACTTTTATGGGTGCTTTTTATTTTTATGGGAGTAGGAGCTGGAATTCCAGCTTACATAATAGCCTGGATTATTATCCCTGAAGCTCCGGGAAGCTAAATGCTTTAGAAAATATATATAAAGAACGCGCTGATTTTTATCCGAATACCCAAAAAGATCCAAGTAGCCTCGGAGGCAGCTTAAAGCCCTCCCCATCCTATAGGAGGGGGGGCCCCTGCATACAATTTGTATTAGGAGTTAAAGAGCTGGTCTACAAACCATTCTGGATCGAATTTTTTCAAATCATCGTATCCCTGCCCTATGCCCAGGAAAAGAATTGGTTTGCCTGTTATATAAGCAATTGAGATTGCGGCTCCGCCTTTTGCATCAGCATCGATCTTTGTAAGAATAGAGCCATCAATTGGCACGGCCTCGTTAAACTGGGCTGCTCTTTCGACTGCATCGTTGCCTGCAACGGCTTCGTCTACAAAAATCACAAGATCAGGAGTACTTACCCGGCAGATTTTTTCCATCTGCACCATAAGATTCACATTCGTATGCATCCGCCCTGCAGTATCCGAAAGTATGAGATCGACTTTATGGGATTTTGCATACTGAACCGCATCATATACAACAGCTGCAGGATCAGCTCCTTCCTGATGCTTAATCATCTTTACCCCAAGCCGCTTTGCATGCACTTCAAGCTGGTCAATTGCTCCTGCCCGAAAGGTGTCTGCTGCAGCTAGCACCACGGAATAGCCCGAGTTTTGAAGTCTTTTTGTAAGTTTTGCGATAGAAGTTGTTTTGCCAGTTCCGTTGATTCCCACAAAAACAATATGGATTGGCTTTTCCTGCTTTTTTATATACTCATCAAAATCAAGGGTATTTGCGGAAACCACATCTAAAATAGCCTTTTTCAAAGCTTCTTCCACAATTAAGCCCGTATTTGCCCCAAGGTGTTTTCTTGTCCCTGCAAGCTGGGTTTTTACAGAATCCACGATAGCTTCCGAAACCGAAAGCGCAAGATCGCTTTCAAGAAGCGCCATTTCAAGTTCCCAGAGCGGTTCTTCAAGATCTTTGCTCTCAAGATAGACTTCTCGATTAAAGACAAGAGCCTTGGCTTTTTTGGCAAAGCCGACCTTTGAGACTTTCTTGAAAAAGGATTTTTTTTCAGGTAGCGCTTCAGCAGGTTCTGCTTTTTCAGAAGCTTCGACTTTAACGACCCCGCTTGCATTCTCCAAAACTTCTTTTAAACCTTCTTTTGAACTATTGGAAATACTTTCAGAACTTACTTTGGGTTCCAGAGGTTTTTCTTCTGCTTTTTCCAAAAGCTTAGGGCGGTGCTCTGCCTCTGCTTTGATTTCCTCTTCAAGGCCTTCTTCCTCAATTTCCTGCTCTTCGGAAACTTCCTTCACGGCTTTTGGAGCCTCTTCCTCGATAGGCTCAATAGCTACCGCTTTTTCATCAATCGTTTTACTAAGTGCTTTTTTAAAACCGCTAAGTTTTTCTTTTAGTTTGTTAAACACGAGGATCCATCCCAAAGCAGATTAAGTAAACTACCACAAAGTTAAATAAAAGTAGAAAATAGTTTTTAAAGCTGAAAGCTCAGCCTTTTGATGAGGTAAATTTCCCCCAAAAACTTTTCTGTTGAAAAAAACCGGTTTTAGAGGATAAAATCCTCTTAATTACCCGGAAAGGGGAAAAGAACCCGAGTTTAGAAAGCTTGGCCAGGATTCGGAGAGGAAGCTGCCTTGCTCTTGCGCCTGACTTCAGCTTCAAGAGCCTGCATACCTTGGATGAATTTAGCCAGTGAAGCGTTTAGCTGCTCCATTACTTTTCCAAGCTGTTCCCTGCGTTTCTTCAGAGTTTCTTCCGCCCCCTCAGCCGTTTTTTCTGCGCTGTAACCGGCTCCGAGATTTACGACAAGCTTGTCGATTTCCCTGATTTCAGCATGAGCAAAGGCCCCAAATCCCAAAGGTACCATGGTTGTGGCACTTTCTTGTTTATCTCTGGCCTTTTTTAGTTCTCCGATAGTTTCTATTGCTCTATCACAGCTTGCAATGGAGGCCTGCACCATGTTTATTTCTTCCCGGATAGCTTCGGCTCTCCTCTGAAGTTCCTGGTGTTTTGCGGCCAGATTTCTAAGCTCTTCACTGACTTCTGGCATGATCATTCCTCTACGATATTTTCGATTTTTACGAAACTTCTTTTGAGGCGGTGCTTGCTGCCAAAGATAGAATAGGTCTTTTCAATTGCGTTTTTCTCGTTCTGGCTTTCCACGTTCTTCGTGAAATTAGCCCATGAGTTTCCTGCTTTGAAGCTGCCTGTGACGATGAAATTCTTCATAATTGATCACCATTTTACAAGATATATTACGGACGCTGAACGGTTAAAGAGAAGGTCCGGACCTAAAATATAGAAGCATTCTAAGCACTCATTCGATAAAATCGAGGGCGGCTTCAATTCTTCCCAGTTCATGACCCGTGGTCTCAGACCCTGCAACATACCCTTTTGAATTTGCGAGCAAGCCAGAGCCTAACATCTGGGTTCCAAAATTAGTGGTTCCGATTTCCACAGAGAAGCCAAAAACCTCTTCTAGAACCTCTCTTTCGGCAGGCGTCACTCTTGGATGTACCAGCAACCCTTTATTTGTTACAACTCCTGCCATGCCTACGTTTTTGATCCCTGCAATGCTGCCTCTGTAGACATCTACTTTGAGGGTCTTGGATATAAGCTCTAGGGTTCTATCTGAAAGCTCCGGATGAACTAAAGCTGCGGAATCATTTGCAAGGACAAGGTTTCCAATAGCGTTTAACCTATCCGGCAAAGCAACTGCTGGCAGATCTAGAAGTTTCTGAAGTTTTTCAGTATCACTTGAACGAGGGAATAAAAAACCGTTTGAATTCCCCCGGGAAAGCGAACCTATGACAACGCTGCTGGTTATAAGTGTCTCAAGCACCCTTACATCAAGCAGCTTTTCAAGTAAAGCCGAGGTTTCAGGCCTTGTACCTGTAGGCACAAGAGCCACGTCCTCGGAACAGGTCGCAAAAACCCCTATAATGGGAGTGTCGTAAATATTAACCGTTCGAATCATAATATAGCGTCTTTGAATCTTTCACTTATGCAAGTTCGGCCTGAACCTCGCCGTCTGCAAACTTCACCGCACGAATGCGGATTGAGAGCGGAGGTTTTTCGCAGCCTCTTTTCCAAAGGTGTTCGTTGATGGAACTATCCAGTTTGATCTGAGCATCTTCGGCCTTCAGGTGCCTTACAAGATACTTTCTGACTTCGAGTACGGCCCTGTTGGCCCTTTTCCAAATAGGGACTTTCTTTACAACCCTAAGAGGAACAGTATAAATTTGCTCTTTAAGAACTTCGTCTGCCATTTTACCCAACCTCACTTCACATCAAGGCTTCTTCTTCTCCAGTGCCTTCGCTTGGGATGAGTCACTACCTTCCTGTTTGTCTTCACAATAACCCACATAGGGACCCGTGAGTTCTGGTTGTGCGCTTTTGCCAACCTCATCTTCTGTCCTTTCATGTTATGACTCAAATGAATCACACCTGTTAATTATGATCTTTATAATCAATAGCCGGTCAAGCTTTTTCTAGAACCGGATTTTATATTGTTCTAATGAATCGATTCCCGAAACTTCTGTCTCAGGGTAACTTTTTCCAGCTTAAGCGTTAGGCCGAATATCTTGATTCTGCTATAAATCATTAATCCAGCTTCCCCTTACCGCAGCATTTTCCGGGAAAGAACATGGGATTGGACATGCACCGGGAAAAGTTCATGGATTTTATCTTCCCCGATTCGCTGTCGAATCACTTCCCTAAGCTCGGTTTCGTAATCGGCTTTAAGCGTATTTTCACTTAAGCCTTCCTCGATTAGCAGGTGTCTTTCCACGAGCCTGTCAACGGTATTTCTGCCATAGCCTTTCAATGGACAGATATACCGGACTCCAAAGCGGTCTTCAAGACTCCTTATTTGAGACAAGTCAAGCATAGGGACTCGATCATCTCTTCTTGTCCCATCCGCAAGAAACTGCATATCCGACTCAGAAGCCAAAGTTTCAAGAGCTTTTTTGTGAATATGGTTTATTGCATTTTTCGGAAAACCGTCTTTTAGAATCATCTCGTAGGCGGATTCGAGAATTTCCCGCTCAAGGCAAAGCATCCTGTGCGGGAAATTCAATTCCCTTGCACTTTTTGCTACGATCGCTTCGGTTGGAACTTCTCCAAAGGTGCAGGTTACAAGCTCCACATCAAAAAACGGTTCGAGCAAAAGGGCAGCAAGAGAACTGTCTTTTCCTCCGCTGAAGAGGACAGAAACTCTCATCGTGTTAGATCCTTGTAATTGAGGTTTTGCGCTTTTTAGGCTGCAACCTCCGTAGGAGGGCTTTAAGCTGGGCATCGTCGATCTTGGACTGAAGCCTTCCGCCCTGGGCAAGAGAAATAAGCTGAAGCTCAAGCTGTTCTCCAAGAGCCGGCCTTGACATCTTAAGGGTGGTCAAGCGTTCCCGGGCTTCTGGAGTCAGAATCTGGCGCAAAATCGCCTGTTTCTGGGCTTCCATCTCAGCTTTTGCCTGTTCCTGCTGATACGCAGCCTGAGGGTCAGGCTGTTGCATCTGCTGCATTTGCTGCTGTTTTTGCAGTTCGGCAAGCCGTCTCTTACGAAGTTCTTCAAGCTCGTCATCCATTGTTGACATACCAATCACCGGAAAAATATAATGGGGATGTTAGCTTAAACCTTTTGGAAAACATCCAAATCCAAGCTCAGCCTTCCGGGAATAATCTATTTCGATTGCTTCAAATTCAGTATTTTGCAAGTCCCGGAAACTCTTCAAGTACATCCTGCTTGACTTCATGAGCTGCATTATCAAGCATGGATCTGCCCTGAGCTGAGACGATTCTTCCGCCTTTTACCTTCTGCAAAAAACCTGCAGCTTCAAGCTGCTGTACAGCCTTTCTGGCAATGGAACCACTGCCCTTTGCCCGCTTGCTGGGCTGAGAGCCGTAGTCTCTGCTCCCTCCGTACACAGAGCGAAGCCTTTCAATTCCAATTGGTCCATCTACATAGATCTTTCTCAAAACCGCAGCACATCTTGTGAACCACCAGTCTTTTGCTATAGGTGGAAGTTCCTTGTGCACTCCAGTCTTTACAGATTCCGCCCATTCAGGGGGGACAATTGTGTCATTTTCCTTGAGAATCCCTGCAACCTTGTCGATCAGTTCCGCTGCAGGAACATCATAAGCGTTTGTCATACTCTCCTCCTTTTAAGAGTTAGTTTTAAGTTTAGAAGAGGCTGAATTCTTTTTCAACCTGTGCCTTTCAGGCCCCGGCCCGTACCTTCAGCTTTAAGCCCGGTTTTACCCTAGCAGCTTTAGCCTCTGCCTTTTTGGCCCGGCACGTTGTAACTCTGATCCACGCTGGTTTGCCAGTATTGGACTCCTACTGGACTTTATAGACTTTGCGAGAGCCCCCGTAAAAGCCTCGCTTTTTCTATCATAAGAATTGATAATGCCGGTTAATCTAATTTAATCTAAACTGGAAAGTGAGTTTGATTAATTTCTTGGTTAATATATACACCTTTCGGTATATCGCTTAGGGTAGTTAAAGGGCTTCCTCTTTTTTAAAGGTTTGTGCCCGCCCCGGCCCTACTGAAATATAACGAATAGGAACGCCCATAAGCTCTTCTAACCTTTTGACGTAGTTTTGGGCATTTGCGGGCAGCTCCTCAAAACTCTGCACTTTGCTCAGGTCAGCTTTCCAGCCAGGCAACTCCTCATAAACAGGTTCGCATTCCGCAAGGGCTTCCGTAAGCTCAGGAGGATAATTTATTGTTTCTCCTTTGTAGCGGTACCCAACACAGATTCGGACAGGTTCAAGTTCGGAGAGCACGTCAAGTTTTGTAAGAGCAATTTCCGTATAGCCATTTAAAGCAATAGCTTTTTTTAGTAGAGGCAAATCAAACCAGCCGCATCTGCGCCCTCTGCCTGTAGTTGTTCCAAATTCGCCTCCGGCTTTCTGAAGCCGGGCTCCAAGCTCACCAGAAAGTTCCGTTGGAAGTGGACCTTCTCCCACTCTGGTAATATAAGCTTTGACAATTGCAACCACGTTTTTAACCCTTGTAGGGCCCACCCCCAAATTAGCACATGCAGAGCCTGCAATTGTAGAAGAGGAAGTTACAAACTTCTGAGTTCCGTGGATCACATCAAGATGAGTACCCTGCGCAGCCTCAGCCATAACATTTTTTCCAGCGTCAAGCGCTTCGTTAATCTCTCGAGAGACATCTGTAATATAAGGGGCTAGTTTTTTTCCGAACTGTAGATACTTTTTGATCAGAGCCGAATCCCTCACAAGCGCTGGATCTCCTCCTAGAGCTGAAATCTCGCTTTCTTTTTGAGAAGCCAGCTCTTCAAGTCTTGTAAGGAAGCGAGCTTCATCAGCCAGATCCGCCAGCCGAAGTTCCTCTCTTGCAACCTTGTCAATATAGGCAAAGCCTATCCCACGTTTAGTAGTCCCGATTTTCTTTGCCCTGGCAGCTTCCCGGAGGCCATCCAGTTCTATATGATAGGGCATGATTATGCTCGTTTTTGCGTCAATTCCGAGTTTTTCGGGACTGACTACAACTCCATTTGCCCTTAACATTTCCATTTCTTCTAAAAGAACCCCAGGATCCAGAACAACCCCGGGCCCGATAAGAGCTCTTGCTTCTAAGAGGATACCGGAGGGAATAAGATGTAGTTTGTAGACCTTATCTTCTACTTTTACGGTATGACCTGCGTTATTTCCACCCTGAAACCGAGCAACAATATCATAATCCTTTGCCAAAAGGTCGACGATTTTACCTTTCCCTTCATCGCCGAATTGCGCGCCTGTGATTATTGTAAACATACGCGCTGCTTTTAGCCTTAAGGGTTAATAATGTTTTGTTTGGGCTTTTTGAGCTAGAGTTTTGGGATATTTTGCCAAAGGAGTTTTAGAGGATTTTTTGTAACACTTTTTGATTGGAAAAAGGATTCCACAGGATATATATTCCCTAAACACAAATTAAAAACGCCCAGAGCTGAATAAAAAGCAGGAGTTTCTCATTTCATGTCCAAAAACATGTCCGAAAAGCAGTCCTTAATAATTCCCAAAAAGGGATCCGAAATTATATTTAAAGACCCTCGGAAAAATGCTTCAAACAGGAATTTGGAAAAGCTTTCAGAAAAGCAGCATGCGCGCTACGCTCGGCACCTTGTTCTGCCTGAAATCGGAGAGGAAGGGCAAACCCGCTTGCTTGCATCTCGCATCCTTTGCATAGGGGCAGGAGGGCTTGGCTCGCCTGTAATTTCCTATCTTGCTGCGGCAGGAGTGGGAACATTGGGAATTGCAGACGGGGATTGCGTGGATTGCAGCAACCTGCAGCGCCAGATAATCCACGGGGGAAAGCTAGGAGTTTCCAAAGTCAAATCCGCAGAAGAATTTGTAAGAAAACTAAACCCAGAAGTCCGGGTGGAACCTTTTGCTGAGAAAGTGAATCCAAAGAATATTTTGCACCTTGTAAAGGCCTATGATCTGGTCGTGGATTGCTCGGATAATTTTGAGACTCGTTTTCTTGTAAACGATGCTTGCGTACTTTTGAAAAAACCGCTCTGCCATGGAAGCATCTACCGTTTTGAAGGACAGGCAATGACTATTCTTCCGGAGGAGGGACCCTGCTATAGATGCCTTTTTACACGTCCTCCAAAAACGGAAAAAAAACCCGGAGATGAAGGAGTACTTGGAGTCCTACCAGGAGTAATTGGGGCAATCCAAGCTACAGAAGCCCTAAAATGCTTGCTTGGAATTGGAAAGACTCTCAAAGGCCGCCTGCTCTATTACGATGCCCTGTACATGAGCTTTAAGGAAATAAATGTCCAAAAAAGCCCGGAATGCCCGGTTTGCGGAAAAAACGCCAGAATTACTTCTATTGTCCCGGAAAATTATTGAAGAAAAGTTTGGGAGCACATAAGGGCTCAGCTTCCCCAAAAAAGCCAAAAAAGAAAAAGAGGAATTATCGGAAGAAGAAAAAAGCCAGCCCTGTAAGTAGGAGTGCAAGGATTATTGCGCTTTTTGCACTTTCCCCGTCGCTTCCGAAGATTAAGGGAATCGGACCAAGCATTATTACTCCTCCGCCTCTTATTTCAGAGTTATTTTCAAAAGGCTTTTTCCAAGCAGCTTCTGATTCAAAAGAGGAGTTTTTTTCAAAAAAAGCGCCGAACACTAAGATCAAAAAGCCGGCGAATATTATAAATATCCCGAGCAAAACAAGAGTATTTCCAATCAACGCTGCATTTTCCATAAGAAGAGATAAATTATCATTAGTAACAAACCGATTCCGAGTATATTTGTTGTTATTTCAGGAGAAGAGCCAAAAGCAATAGGAATTGGGCCTAACATGATTAAGCCTCCAGCCTGAGTGTTTGAGGAATCCTGAGTCATTGTAAGGAGGATGCCTAAAAATAATACTATGAATCCAAGCACAGTTACCCTTGCGCCCACTTTCACAATATTCTCAGAAGCTCGCATATGAAATGATATTAAACTCCTCTTATTTAATCCCTTCATTTGGAAGACGTTTATATGGCTCCCCTTTAGTGAAAGTGAGTGAAAGTGAGTGAAAGTGAGTGAAAGTGAGTGAAACTGGGTAAAACCTCAGGGGTTTTATGCAGCTTTCTATAAATTTGTAACAGTAAAAGTTTTAACGACAAAACCCCTTAAACAAAAGACCAATAATTATAATTTTCAAAACTTTAACTGCAGGCTACCCTTAAACCTTCGATTTAAAAAGAGATTTTGTTGCCGCAGATAAAATTATATATCGATACAAAGGTAAAGGCGGTAAAAGGTACAAGCAGGAAAAAACAGAAAAATCCGCTCATAAATAGAGCTTACTAGATCTTATTTAACACAGTAAGTAGATCTGAAGAGCTTTTATTTACATAATAAGACTAGAATTTAGTTTATTGTTTAAAGAAGATATTTTCAAAAATCGCTATACAAATCAAAGATAAAGCGTTCTATTTTGAATTTGTCTTTCTTACTTTTGCTATTTAAATGGGGTCAAAAACTGAACCCGTAATTCATAAAAATTAAAAAAAAGGTGAAGCTTATGTCCGCCGACAGTGAATTACAACCTTCTCTGGAAGAGCTAAAAACCAGAGTAAAGTCTCAGCTTGAATGTGGGGTATTTAACCCCGGGGATGTAAAATCCCTCTTAACCGAAATTGAAATCCTTAAGGTCCAGAATGAAAATATGAAGGCAAGACTTCTTGAAGCCAGTGTTGCCACGGGCCGGCACCTTCAGGAGATCAACAAATTAAAGGCTCACCTAGAACAGCTAACTGAGCCTCCTCTTTTCATTGCAACCGTCCTTGAGCTTAACGAGGACATTGCGCTGCTCAGACAGCACGGCAACAATCAGGAAGTCCTATCCCAGCTTCCAGACGACTTTCAGGAAAAGATCGAGCCTGGAATGAGGGTTGCGGTAAATGGGGCCTATTCTGTAATCTCTATTGTCAGCAGAGCCGCTGATGTGCGAGCTCAGGTCATGGAACTTACAAACTCTCCTGGAGTTGATTATAGCATGATAGGAGGACTTGACGCTGTGCTTCAGGAAGTAATTGAAAGTGTGGAGCTGCCCCTTACCGAGCCTGAATTATTCACAGAAATTGGAATCGAGCCCCCTTCTGGCGTTCTCCTTTACGGAGCTCCTGGCACAGGCAAGACTCTGATTGCAAAGGCAGTAGCCTCCCAAGCCAAGGCCACATTCATCCGGATGTCAGGCTCCGACCTTGTCCAGAAGTTTGTCGGGGAAGGCTCAAGGCTTGTTAAAGATATCTTTCAGCTTGCCCGAGAAAAATCGCCCACAATCCTTTTCATTGACGAAATCGATGCTGTGGGGGGGATGCGGACTTATGATGGAACTAGCGGTTCTGCTGAGGTTAACCGCACAATGCTTCAGCTCCTGGCCGAGATGGACGGCTTTGATGCTACAGGCAATGTCAAGGTAATTGCGGCAACGAATAGAATCGATCTTCTTGATCCGGCGTTGCTCAGACCCGGACGCTTTGACCGCTCGATTGAAATTCCGCTTCCAAACGAAAAGGGAAGACTTGAAATTCTGAAAATCCATACCCGAAAAATGAACTTGGCCGAGGATGTGGACTTTGAAAAACTCGCCAGCCTGACCGAGGAGATGAGCGGGGCCGAACTTGCAGTCATAGTCAAAGAGGCGGGAATCTTTGTGCTACGCAGGCGGGGCAAGCAGATTACAATGAACGATTTTCTGCAGGCCAGAGAAAAGGTCCTAAACGTAGAAGAAAGTGCTACAATTCCAAACTCCATGTTCGTATGAAGTGCAAGGAAGAAAACCTACCCCTGAGCTAAAACCTCAGGGGCTTTCGGATTTATCGTTGAATTTTTGTTAAAAATCCATTACTTACTTACTTACTTACTTACTTACTTATTCTGAAGTTTCATCCGCTGTCCGAGAATACATTTGCCTCCGTGCCGCCCTCCGATCGGGTGCTTGGGAGTTCCAAGAGAATTCATACAGCGAGCCATGACCGCAGCTCCTCTGGCAAGTCCATCATCTACAAAAACCACCCTTTCCTCAATTTTTGGGGCAATATCCAGCTCTTCAAGCTGTTTTAGGATTATGCCTGGCTTATTTCCGGTAATTCCAGCTCTTCCCGTAATTCCTATGGTTGTATCTTCAAAGACAAGCCCTTCTGCTTTTGCGACCTTTACAAGCCTGTAGGTAACGGCTGCCATGACCTCATCGATTACTGCTGTTAGGACTCGAAGACCATACTTTTTACAAATTTCCATACCTATTGCGCTTAGTTTGCCCATCTCAGAGCCGTTTTCCCCAACATCGCAGCCTATAAGTATAACTCCTACTTCCTTGGCTCCGGCGGGGCTGACCGGCACACTCCCGTAACGGGTCCTGTGCCCTGGAACTTTTTCGATGCGAATGAGTTCTGAGATTTTTTCTGCATATTCCAAAATAACTTTTTTCTTCAGTTTCAGGGTGAAAAAGGAAGGGGGTCTCTGGTCTTTGAGAATATCAAGAGCGGTTCCCTGTTTTGAATCCACAGCCTTTGAGCCCCGAATGATTGCATCGGGAATAGCTCCAGCATACCCGCAGAAGTTGCCTATAGTTTTTGCATAAGGAAGATCAGGACTTGTAATTCGGCCGTCTAGGGTTGTTCCGAAATCGATAGAGATACAAGGGTTTCTAAAATCAATATCTGTAAGTTTTGCCGCTTCCTTAATTCCGGCCATTGCAAGTTCCCCTTCCATTTCATTTGCAACAATTTCGACTCCAGTTGACCCAATTGGAGGCAAAACTCCAGCAACGGCTCCGTCAAAGATTACTTTATCCAGTTTGCTGTATCTCTGAAGATTTTTCTGGATGTTGGAAAGCGACATCGGAGGGGTCATGTTTTTTGGGGGGACTCCAGCCATCAGGCAGCCGTCGGCAAGAGCTTTTATAAATTCCCCGACTTCTTCGGGAGAATCAAAGCCTGCCACAACTCCTGTGGAACGCACTACGAAATGAAGATCAGTCTTAATCTCAAGCCCGGCTTTTTCCACGGATTCAAGGAGAGTGTCTCGCACCAGTTCGGAGATGGCCTCTCGGGTAAGCTCCACTCCTGTAAGAGTCTTTCCGAATACGGTTTCTTCGGATTTGGGGCCCCGAACATCTCTTGTCATTTTCACGACTTTGTTAATGATATGCGTCGTGCCCGTTTCCATATTTGTTGCGGTCAGAATGCATTTTGTGGTGGTATTTCCAACTTCAACAGAAGCGACAATGAAAAAAGGCTTTGCTTTCAGGTCAATAAGACGAACCGAAGGAGATTCGGCAATTCTAGGTTTCAGAGCCATTTTTATAACCTTCTCAATGTGTTAAATATAGTTTGAAATTCAATTTGCAGGCTATTATTTTGGGGGGAGCGGATTTAAGGCCTTCCTCTTATGAGAAAAATCAACTGTATTTCCGATCCTACTTACTTCCAAATGAAAAACTCTTTTTTCTTCCTTTCTTAGTCCCTTAATTCTCAAAATCTTTTCATATTTTGTTCAGAGTTTAAAATTCTGCAGTTGTTCTTTCTCTCAACATTATATAATAAACAATCTTTTTCTGAATTCTTTTATAGCTCCCGCTCTTTGAATTTCAGATTTATTATTAATCGTATCTTTTTTAATATTGTTGTTAATCGAGTGCGTAGCCCTCGATTTCTTTCTTCGTTAAACCCTCTTATCCAATCCAAAAATACCTTAATTGGAATTATGGATAAGGACTTTAGTCAATATCCTACAGCTTTGTTATATTTTTTATCAAGATACGCTGTTCCTGTCTGCCCTGACAGTCATAATTTGTAGATTCTGGAAAATTAATTATATTAATTATATTGTATTAATTATATTATATCTGTTAAACAATTCAGAGGATACAACCAGCAAGCTGGCTGTGTTCATGGATCCAATGGAATCGTTTTTGAGTTGCATCACAAACGAATTCCTTGATCCATCAAATCTATTTTTTGGTTAAGATTATCTATTTCCTGGTGTTCTTTACTCAGTGTTTGGAACTTGGATTATTCGGAACTACTGTTTACTTCAAATCCTTTTGCCTTATTTTTTGCCTGAGTTTTTTGCCTTTAGCTCTTTTAACCCCTCAAGAATTGCCTCGTATTTTGCGCAAACCCTTTTCAGAAGCGAGCCTTCCACGCTTTGATGGGTGGGCACAAGAATTTTTGCTCCATCTCCTATCTTTTCTCCGGTTTTAGAAGTTCCATAATCCGGAGCAATGAGGATACCTTCGGCCGAAACCCGGAGATTTAGATCGTTTATAAGTCTTGAAATCATTTCACTTGCAGGCTTAACTTTTTCTTCTCGAAGGAGCGCTTCGGAAACATATTTTTCCCGGCTCTCTTTAAGAAGTCTGAGACTCTCTTCTACTTTTTCAGGCTTCACTTCTGTTGGAAGTTCTTCGGCCACCCTACTTACAGCTTCGCTCAAGTCTTCAAAAGTTGTGGAGTGCAGTTCCAGAATTTCTCCCTCGCAATATGGGCTTACTTTTTCAAGATAGCCTGCTGTAATGAAGAGAACATCCACATCCAGAAGTTGGGTAAGTTCGGTTTTCGAGGGGGAATAAGGATTTAAAACCAGGTAATCTTTAATTCCGCACATTTCCATAAGAGATTCATACATAGGGCTTACTGCAACCGTCTTTTTTCCAATCCAGCTCTTAAGATCTTTCTGTCCGGCCTCTGCTTTCAAAAGCCCGCAGATTTTTTCCTTGATGACTGCAGGATCATTTTGTCTGAGCCCGAAATAGTCCGCAAAAAGAGAGGTTGTAGAAAGGCTTCTTGTCCGGCCTTCAGGGCGTGAATTCACAAAACCCCTCTCAACGAGTTCTCGTATATGTTCATAAGCTCCCCCGCCTCTCATCTCGACAAGTTTGCTCTGAAGTAGAGGTTGATGGTACGCAATCATTGCAAGGGTCCGGAGTTTCGGAGCGGAAAGCTCTCCTGGGGCTACTTCCCGCACAAGCCCGGAATAATCCGGTTTTACCTGCATGACATATCGCTCCCCAAGCTCTAGAATCTCAAGCCCTGATTCTCTTTTGGCATAACTGTCAATCAGGCTTTCAACCGTTTTAAGGACGGAATTCCTAGATTTGCCTGTAATTTTTACAAGCCTATCAAGACTTACAGCTCTGCCCGCGGCAAAAAGTGCGGCTTCTATGATTTCAACATCCTTCATAAACTCACATCTTAGCCAGAAAAGGTTCTCTTTTCAAAAAGGCTGCTCTAATAAAGTAGCTCATTCTTCAAAAGATCGGAAGAGCAC
>JAQUFK010000038.1 GCA_028684695.1 Methanosarcinaceae archaeon
CATAGCCCGCTTTTCAAAATTCATGGAAAAGGAAATCGGGATAAGGATTCCAAGGAACAAGGCTGTCGTAGGCAAAAATATTTTTGCTCATGAGTCCGGAATTCACGCCGCTGGCGTCCTGAAAAACCCCTTCAATTATGAGCCTTACCCTCCTGAACTTGTAGGAGGAGAAAGACAGCTTCTTATTGGAGATTCCTCAGGGATGGAGGTAATCCGGTACAAGGTCCAAGAAACTCTTGAAGAAATGCTTGAAGTTGAAACTACAATAGAGAAAAACGATCCCCGCCTGAGAGCAATCCAGCAGGATATCCAGAGGCTCTACGACAATGAAGAGCGTGTTTCCTGCATCTCAGACGAGGAACTTATGATCTATGTTGAAAAATACTTCATTCATAAGCCTATCTGCAAAGCAGGGCATCCCGAAGCAGTTTTTTTAGGCGAGGAAAGGCCTCAAAAACAGAATAAATAAAGATATGGAATTCGGAAGTTAAGGAGCTAAAAGCCTTTCGGGGCCCTTGCTCTATAATTCCTCTTCCTCTAAGCTTTACTTCTACTTTTACTAAAACTAATAATTTTCTTTATTTGAGGATTTCTGCTGTGTACTTTGCGATTTCTCCGGCCATTTCGCTGAGCTTGGCCTTGCCTCCGAGGTCATAAGTAACGTATTTGCCTTCGGAGATTACCTGCTCTGTAGCCTTGAAAATTGCATCAGCTTGCTCTTTTTCTCCAAGATAGTCAAGCATCCAAGCTCCTGCAAGGACGGTTGCAACAGGATTGACTTTGTCCAAGCCTGCGTACTTGGGTGCAGAACCGTGTGCAGGCTCGAACATAGCGAAGTTATCTCCTATATTTGCGGAGTAGATCATACCGATACTTCCGACAAGAGCTGCGCATTCCTCGCTAATTACATCCATGAAAAGGTTTGTTGAGAGCAGAACTTTTTTATCAAAAAGCTGTGGGTTTTTAAGGATCTGCATTGCGATATTGTCGATATGGTAAGGCCAGATCTCAATGTCTGGGTATTCTTTTCCTGCCTTTTCGACTTCTTCGAGGAAGGTGCCGCAGGTCTGTTTGAGGATATTGCTCTTGTGGATGGGTACAACTGTATCATAGCCTCTTCTTTTTGCTTCCTCAAAAGCGTAACGTGCAATCTTGCCAGAGGCTGTGCGGGTAATCTTTCGGAGGGCAATATAGACATCGTCGGTGAGTTTGACTTCCTCTCCGATATACATTCCTTCGGTTCCTTCCCGAATACAAATCGTCTCTACGTCTCCCAGAGGAGAACTGGCTCCGGGAAAAGTCTTTATAGGCCGGACATTTGCGTACAGGTCGTACTTTTGCCTGATTGAGACCGCCACACTTTTAGGAGAGCCAATTCCGCCAGGAGTTGTAGTAGGCCCCTTGAAACTGGCATCGGAACTGTCCAGAACATCCCAGGTTTCCTCAGGGATTAAGGAGTTTCCGCCCTGTTTTTCCCACCAGCCTGCTCCAGCTTCACACATCACAAATTCGATACCTGTACCTGCGGCTTCCAGGACATTTAACATTGCGTCCACAAGTTCGGGGCCTACCCCGTCACCTTTGATTACTGCTGCGCTTTTAGCCATATAATCACCATTTTAAACTAAGCTTTATATTCAAGCTTTCAAATGCTTAACTTGGAATAATTTGGAGTAACTCTATAATTAAGAAAGGGATTATTTGGATTATTTGAATTAATTGAATTAATTGAATTAGTTAGCCTAGTTGCTTGGACTAAGTCCTTTTAGTGAAAGGAATATCAAAAGACCCTAAATGCTTTTAGGCTTTAAATGTTTTCAGGCTTCCAAAAGCCAGACATATATTTCAAGTTATGGGTAATTTTAAGTTATAACTAATAACCTTACCTGAAAAATTATTTATACAGCCCCGAGTTTCGAGTCTCTTGCATGCAAGCTCTACAAAGCTTCAGAACTGAAATTTCCTGAAATTTGCTCAAACTCTAGAGAAAAAGCTGGTGTAAAAATGCCTGTAAAAATCCCTATTACCGATAACCATATGCATATAGATCCAAGAGCAAAAGGACTTGAAGCCGTAAAGGACTTTAAGCGAGTTGGGGGAACTCATATTATTTTAGTCTCAAAGCCGAGCTGGACCCTGGGAATTGCTCCCAAAAAACCTAAAGATTTTCTGCCCGTCTTTGAAGAAACCCTCAAACTTTCAGAAAAGATACAAAAGCTTGGAATCGGGGCTTTTCCGGTGCTTGGAGTTCATCCTGCCGAAATTTCAAAACTTACGGAGTATATGGAGCTTTCCAAGGCTTCGGAGCTCATGAAAGGAGGGCTTGAGCTTGCTGCAAGCTATGTAGAAAAAGGGCTTGCTGTAGGGCTTAAGTCCGGAAGACCTCATTACCCTGTCTCAAAAGCGAGCTGGGAAGTTTCAAATGAGATAATGGAATATGCTTTTGAGCTTGGAAGAGAGCAGGATTGCGCGGTTCAGCTTCATACCGAAGCTGTAGGAGAACCTGAACTTCAAGACCTTGCGGGAAGGGCTAGAAAATCCGGAATCAAAATGTACAAAGTGGTCAAACATTATTCTCCTCCTTTAGTAGAGCTCTCTGAGGAACTAGGGCTTTTTCCAGGAGTGCTTGCAGGCAAAGGAGCTATTGAAACAGCCCTTGAAAAAAGCCCTCGTTTTATGATGGAAACAGATTATATTGATGATCCGAAACGGCCCGGAGCGGTCCTTGGACCAAAGACGATTCCGAGAAGAACACGAAAACTTATTGAAATATATGGAGAAGATCCATTTTGGATCATTCACAAGGAAAATCCAGAAAAGGTATATGAAATCGAAATCGAGATTTGAATTTATTGAATTTAAAATATTTATTCAAATTTTCGGTCAAATTTTCCCTTTTTCCATAAAGTTTTGCAATATGCAAAAGTTTTCCCTAGAGGCCGAGATAAAAATGGACTCTTTATAATTGGGGCGGACTCTAGACTTGGGGGAGGGGCTTTGGAATCTTGCTTGAAAGCCCCCTCCTCGACAGCCTAATATTGGCAGGCGGAAGCGGGTCACTTTCTTTTTATCTTGACAATGTCCCCTAGGGTCGTGTCCTTTTTAAGATGGGTGACTTCCTGCTCTGTAATAGATACTTTTTCTGTAAGTTTTATATCAAGGGTTTGTTCAAGCTTTTTAAGGACCGAATCTTCGGGAACGATATCAGCTCTTTCTATTTTCCGTATTAGTGAGGCTTTTTCTTTTATCTGCTCGGCCAGGTCTTCCTGAGACCAGTCTCTAGCTTCTCGGGCATCTCTTATAATCTTTTCATAGTTGTCAACAAGGTCATCCTGCAAAATATCAAATAAGTTCTTTTGAGGTTTTCTCACAGGTCTCGGGACTGCGCGAGCCTCTGGGGAAATTTTCCTTGAAACCGGAGTCCGCTTGTCAACTGGTTTGCCATATTGGGCACACCTCGGACATACCTGAAGTTCACTATTGTCAATTGTAACAGTCATAGGCTTTCCGTGGATCTCTGCACCACATATTTCGCACTGCATTTTGATCACTTCGAAAACGCTATATACGGTACGAGCTTAAATATTATTCGGAGCTCCATGACTGAAAGTACCCAGAGTAAGGATGGAAACGTGCGCAGCCGCATAATAAAATCCGGACCGGTGTACGATCGGATTGATACAGCGGGGATGGAGGAAGATATACCGGACCTCCAGGACCGGATGCGGCAACTTGAGAACAGGAACAATTTTCTGGAAGAGCAATGCAGCCAGATTGAATCCGAAAAGCGCTATCTGGAAAATCAGAAAATCAAATATGAAAGGGAGATTCGAAAACTACAGTCAGAACTTGACCGAATGAAAACTTCACCGCTTATAATCGGTACGGTTATCGACGTAATAAAAAACGATAAGGTAATCGTACGGAGCAGTAACGGCCCACAATTTTTAGTCAACGTCTCACAGTACATCGAAGAGAATAAACTTACTCCAGGGGCAAAGGTTGCTCTTAACCAGCATACCCTTGCAATAGCCGAGGTGCTACCTCCTACGGAAGACCCTGCCGTTGCAGCAATGGAAGTGCTCGAATGCACGGATATTGATTACAAACAGATAGGGGGACTTGAAGCGCAGATCCAGGAAATAAAAGAAGCTGTGGAACTGCCCTTAAACGAACCCGAACGTTTTTCTCGTGTGGGAATTGAACCTCCGAAAGGAGTACTCCTCTATGGACTTCCTGGAACTGGAAAAACCCTGCTTGCAAAAGCTGTGGCTCACCGAACAAATGCGACTTTCATAAGAGTGGTGGGTTCGGAACTTGTTCAAAAGTACATAGGAGATGGTTCTAAACTAGTCCGAGAAATTTTTGAAATGGCCAGGAAAAAAGCGCCCAGTATTATTTTTATCGATGAACTGGACTCAATTGCCGCAAGGCGGCTTAACGAGACTACGGGGGCGGATAGGGAAGTGCAAAGGACTCTTATGCAGCTTTTGGCTGAGATGGACGGATTTGACAAAAGAAAAAATATCCGAATTATCGCAGCAACCAATCGTCCAGATGTCCTTGACCCTGCTATTCTGCGCCCTGGCAGGTTTGACCGCTTGGTAAATGTCCCTATGCCCGACCTTGAGGCGAGGGAAAGAATCCTAAAAATTCATACCAGAAAGATGAACCTTGCCAAAGGGGTTGATTTTAAAAAGCTTGCAAAAATTACTGAAAATATGAGCGGGGCGGACCTGAAAGCAATTGTTACGGAAGCTGGAATGTTTGCAGTTAGGAAGGATAAAGAAATTGTGGAGATGGAAGACTTCCTTGAAGCAAGAGATAAGGTTTCGATGGCTGCAGAGACTCAAAGAATGAAACAGACAGCTCTTCCGGAAGCAATGTTTGTCTAAATTAAAGTCGAAAGGGACGCAAAACCAGGTAAAATGTAGAAAAAAGCCTTTTTTTAAAAAACATCATAGGGAGGTTTCCTCTTCCTTATTGAGAAGAGGATAACGCTCCTCCTTCCAAACAGACAATCTCTTTTTAGTGATGGGAGTAGTCACAATACTGGTCTAATGAGAAAAGTGAAGCTTAACGTGAGGTCTAATTTTCATATCAAGCCCGAAATCCGCATCCTTGGTGTAGATGATTCAGCTTTGCTTGGCAAGCGGGTGAAGCTTGTAGGAACTATTTTTCGAGGAGGCACATGGCTAGATGGGGTTTTAAGCTCAGAGATTACCCGGGATGGCAAGGATGCAACCAAAGTCATTTGCAGGATGGTAAAAGAGAGCAAACATTACAAGCAAGTTCGAGTGATCATGCTTGATGGCGTTACATATGGGGGGTTTAATGTTGTGGATATCTCAAGGCTCAATAAAGCAACCGACTTGCCGGTAATCGTGGTTATGCGCACATTCCCGGATTTTAAAAGTATAAAAGCCGCTCTCAGGCATTTTAAAGATGGAGCTGCGAGGTTGAGGGTAATAAAAAAGGCTGGGAGAATAGAAAAAGTTAGCCTTAAGGAAAGAAAAAGCCCGATTTATATCCAGAAAGCCGGAATTAGTCTTGAAAGTGCAATTAAGATAGTCCGATTAAGTACTACAAGAAGCAATATTCCCGAACCTCTCCGGGTGGCGCATATGATCGCAACGGGTATAATTTTTGGAGAATCAAGAGGGAAAGCCTGAGCCAAATTATTCAAGCTGCATTTTCTTTTAGGAGAGCTTAGGGACTTTTCGTTAAAAGGAAAAGTTAAAAATAGAAGGAACGATTTTAAAAAAACAAACAGTGTCTTAAAAAATAAAGAGAAAGAAGGAGAAGGAAAACTATTAAACATGATACAGTATAATCAGATGGATAAATAGTGTTCCTTAACACCATTTAGTATCAAACTTATCCCTAGCAGATTGGAGGAAAACAGTATGAAATCTATAGTAGAAGAAGCCCTTGCCCGAACGGCCCAAGAGAGTCGTGGAGGACAAAACGGGTTTTCAACCCCCGATTATTCCAACCAAAACGATGCAGTCAATGCTGAATTGGAAGAAATCCTGAAAAACCTGCAGACAACAATTAAAGTAGTAGGTTGTGGAGGAGGAGGTTCAAACAGTATTCAGCGCATGGTAGGAGAAGGAATTGATGGTGCGGAGCTTGTTGCTCTAAACACTGACGCTCAGCATCTCCTCCATGTCCATGCGGATCGGAAAATCCTTATCGGTAAAAAGAAAACAAGAGGTCTTGGAGCAGGTAGTCTTCCTCAAATCGGAGAAGATGCAGCAGTTGAAAGTATAGACGAGCTTAATAATATCGTCGAAGGCTCAGATATGGTCTTTATTACGGCAGGACTTGGGGGAGGAACCGGAACCGGCTCGGCTCCTGTAGTTGCTGAAGCCGCAAGGGATGCAGGAGCGCTTACAATTGCAGTCGTTACTCTGCCGTTTGGAGTTGAAGGTCAAATCCGAAGAACCAATGCTGAAGCCGGCCTTGAGCG
Organism: Methanosarcinaceae archaeon; assembly: GCA_028684695.1. Classification (GTDB taxonomy): domain Archaea; phylum Halobacteriota; class Methanosarcinia; order Methanosarcinales; family Methanosarcinaceae; genus JAQVBP01. The sequence continues at coordinate 6,473 of JAQUFK010000038.1, forward strand.
TCTCCGAGATGTGGCAGATACAGTTATTGTAGTTCCTAATGACAAACTTATAGAAGTGGTACCCAATCTTCCGCTTCAGGCCGCGTTTAAGGTTTCAGATGAGGTGCTTATGCGAGCCGTAAAAGGCATAACTGAACTTATCACAAAACCAGGGCTTGTCAACCTCGACTTTGCCGATATAAGAACCGTTATGCAAAACGGAGGCGTAGCAATGATAGGGCTTGGAGAATCCGATGGGGATAATAAAGCTGCCGAATCCGTACAAAAAGCGCTTAGAAGCCCGCTGCTTGATGTGGATATTTCAGGAGCAACTTCGGCTCTTGTAAACGTTATAGGAGGCCCGGATATGACCATTTCGGAAGCCGAATGCGTGGTCCAGGAAGTGTACAATCGGATCGATAGCAACGCTCGCTTGATCTGGGGGGCTCAGATTGATCCCGAACTTGAACAAACCGTGCGGACAATGATTGTGGTAACTGGGGTTAGTTCTTCTCAGATCTATGGGCACGGCAGTGACAAAAACGTCACGCTTAAGTATGGAATTGATTTCGTCGATTAAATTTAAGAAGAGCGAAAAAGCAAAAGCAAAATCTAAAAAAGATATTAAAAAATGGGCAAAAAAACGATTGGACAAAATCCTGTTCTTAATAAATACTGTTTTCCACTCCATGCTTTACTCTTAAAGGGAAAAATGAAGGGTTTAAGTCCGATCGAAAACTATTTTTAGGGTAAATTCCGTATGACGTCGATATAATTCGGCACCCGAGATTTACAGAATATAATTATTGCCGAAGATCGTTCTTCATAATTCTTATAAGATGGACGCGGTTATATTCAATATGCCAATTTGCTGATATCTTAAAATAGCAGGAAAGAATATAAGTAAACAGCTTTCTTGACCGAAATGTGCCTTTCTTCCAGAAATTTCTTCAAAATACTTTCCGGAAATGAATCTCTAAGCAGAGGTTTTTCCCTAGAAATAGCTTGGATAATTTGTATCCTTTGCAAGAACCAAAGAAATGGGGACTGCAAAAAGGAAGCGGATTCAAATTAAATAAAAAATCTGAAATATAAATTAATTTTAGACAATTTAAAAAACCTGGATGTGAATCATTTGGCAGAATCTATGTTTGAGAAAAAAATAAGCACAGAAAGCATTGGCCAGGTGATAAGAGCACACCTGAGAGTCCTAAAACTAACGAAAAAACCGTCCAGGGAAGAGTTCTTGACTATTGCCAAAGTTGCAGGCGCTGGAATCCTGGCAGTAGGAGCCTTAGGTTTTATCATCTATGTACTGCTTACAATGTTGCCCCAGTGGGTGGCCCAATGAGTGAAGATTCTAAGATATTTATAATTAAGACCACTGCAAATCAGGAAAAGTCGGTATCTTTAGCTCTTTCAAGGGTTGCAAAAAAAGAAAAGCTTGACATAAGGGCAATTCTTTCCCCTGAAGAATTGAAAGGATACGTCCTTGTAGAAGCTCCTGAAGCCGGGCTTGTGGATTCGGCAATCCAGACCATTCCACATGCCAGATCTATGATAAAAGGAAATTCCAGCATTGCTGAAGTCGAACACTTCCTAAAACCAAAACCGGTGGTCACCGGAATCAAGGAAGGAACCATAATAGAAGTTACCTCTGGTCCCTTTAAGGGTGAAAGAGCTCGGGTTAAGCGAGTTGATGAAGGGCATGAGGAAATTACGGTTGAACTCTTTGATGCGGTTGTACCGATACCTATAACAATACGTGGTGATACTGTAAGGGTGCTCAAGAAAGAGGATGAAGTTTAAGCTCAAAAGCTGATTCCAAAAAAGGCAAGCACTAAATTAATATATTGTATTAATCTAATTCCTGTTCTCTTTTTGCGAACTCACAAAGAGTTTATCGGAATTCCAGGATCCCTGGGAGAGCCGGGCAAAAAGGAATAATAAAGAAAAAAAGAATACTGAACTTCGTTCAGGTATTTATTTAATTAAGATTATTATTTAGTAAAAGCGGTGAGATTCATGACAAGTGTTGTTGAAGCACTGGTCTCGGGAGGAAAAGCCAATCCCGGACCCCCATTAGGCCCGGCGCTGGGTCCTCTTGGGATTAATATAAAAGAAGTAGTTGACAAGATCAACGAAAAAACAAAAGATTACAACGGGATGCAGGTTCCTGTAAAAGTAATCGTTGAAGATGACAAGAGCGTGGAAATTGAAGTGGGCACCCCTCCAACTTCCGCTCTGGTCTTGCAAGAAGCAGGCATCCAGAAAGGGACCGGGATAGCCGGGTCCGAGATCGTAGGGAACCTGAGTCTTCAGCAGGTGGCAAAGATTGCTCGTATGAAAAGAGAAGATGTCCTTGCCTACGAGCTGAAAGCCACGATGAAAGAAGTAATGGGCACCTGTGTACCTATGGGCGTGACCATTGAAGATATGGATCCTAGAGAGTGCCAAAAAGCACTTGAGGAAGGCAACTTCGATGAAGCGCTTGCAAATGAAGAGTGGTAAGCTTTTTTTGCTCTTCATTTTTTAAGGAAAGCCGGCCCTGCCCTTTACCAATAGTTTTAAATGGGATAGCACAGAATAGCTCAGGTGCCTGAGAAGGCATATTCTCAGACATTAAAACTAAAAAAATTTATGTTTGAATGATACTGCCTAATGGTGCCGAAAGAAACTATCCGGAAAAAGTCCGGTGCTGTGGCTTTCAACCAACCGTAGTAAGCCAAAAAGAGCTGCTTGAACGCCAAAGGTTCAACACTACGGGGAGGAACATAATGGTAGAAGAACGTATATTGACAGCTGTCAAGAAAGTACTTGAGGAGTCGCCTGAGCGCAAGTTCTCAGAAAGCGTGGATATGGCGATTAACTTAAAGAACCTTGACATGAACCAGCCAAAGAACAGAGTCGATGAAGAAGTGCTTCTTCCAAGAGGGCTTGGAAAATCACTGATTATCGGCGTATTTGCAAAAGGAGACGTAGGACTTCAGGCAAAGGATGCCGGAGCCACTTACGTTATTTCGGAAGAGGAATTAGAGGAACTGGCTGAGGACAAGCTAAAAGCCAAAAATCTGGCAAATGAATGTGACCTTTTTATTGCAGAAACTCAGTTCATGCCAATTATTGGTAAGAAGCTTGGGGTAGTCCTTGGACCCAGAGGCAAAATGCCAATTCCACTTCTTCCGGATAAGGATATTAATGAGCTGATCCAGAGCAAGCAAAGTGCAATCAAGCTCAGATCTAAGGATAAGTTGACTTTCCATATCTCAATAGGTCGAAGAGATATGGAGGCTGAAGCTCTAGCTGAAAACGTTGAGGCGGTTATCCTCAGGTTAGAACGTACTCTTGAAAAGGGAAAACATAACCTGAAATCCGTATATGTCACGACAACTATGGGCAAATCCGAGAGGGTGGTGTAAGATGGAGGCAGAGAAACGCACCGAGCACATCCCACAGTGGAAAAAGGATGAAATTGAAAATCTCAAAGAACTCGTCCAGACCCACAGCATTTTCGGAATGGTTGGAATTGAAGGGATCTTTGCCCCCCAGCTTCAGAAAATGAGAAGGGACTTAAAAGACGTTGCCGTGCTCAAGGTTTCCAGAAACTCTCTTATTAAGCGCGCTCTGGATGAACTCGGAGAAGAAATCCCGGAGATGAAGGCTTTCATCACAAAGCAGACAGCTCTTATTTTTACAAATGAAAATCCTTTCAAACTTTACAAGCTGCTTGAAGGCACAAAAACTCCTTCTCCGATAAAGGGAGGAGCAATTGCTCCTATGGATATAGTTGTCGAGAAAGGTCCGACAAGTTTTCCGCCAGGGCCGATCTTAGGAGAATTCCAAAGCGTAGGCATTCCTGCCATGATCGAGGCGGGAAAAGTTGCGATCAAAGAGACAAAAGTCGTCTGCAAGGAAGGCGATGTTGTTCCGCAAAAACTTGCAACCATGCTTTCAAAGCTTGAAATCTATCCCCTTGAAGTGGGACTAGATTTAAGAGCGGTTTACGAAGCTGGAACAATTTATCAGCCTGATGTACTTGCAATCGATGAGGATAAGTACTTCGCAGACCTTATCAAGGCAACTCAAAACGCTTTCAATCTCTCTGTCAATGCAGCTTACCCAACTGCTGCAACGGTCCGTACTCTACTTGCAAAAGCCTTTACCGAAGCAAAGAACCTGGGAGTCAATGCTGTTTTGCTTGAACCAGGGGTAATGGACGCTCTGCTTGCAAAGGCCCAGGGAGAAATGACTTCGGTCGCAGCCGCAGCCGCTGAAAAGAATCCCGAAGCTGTAGACGAGGAACTAAGAGATATGCTAGGGGCCGCAGCGGTTAGTGCAGCAGCCACAACAAGCTCTGCGACAGCTGAAGTTCAGGAAGAAACAGAAGAAGAGGAAGAAGAAGAAGAAGAAGCCTCCGAAGAAGACGGCATGGCCGGTCTTGGAGCTCTTTTCGGATAAGCAGTTTACATTTACAATAATTAATTAGGTGATTAAAATGGAATACATATACGCAGCACTCTTATTGCACAACGCAGGTAAAGACCTCACTGAAGAAGCAGTCACTGCCGTCCTTACGGCAGCAGGTATCGAAGTTAATGAATCCAGAGTAAAGGCTCTAATCGCAGCTCTTGAAGGCGTAGACATCGAAGATGCTATCGCACAGGCCGCATTCGCAGCTCCTGCTGCCGCAGCTCCTGCTGCTGCCGCACCCGCGGAAGCCGCAGCAGAAGAAGCCGCAGCCGAGAAAGAAGAAGAGGACAAAGAAGCTGCAGAAGAAGACGGCATGGCCGGTCTTGGAGCTCTCTTTGGCTAAATTTGGATTTTTTTTGTCCGCTTCAGGGCGGACAATCTTTTTTTTGGGTTCGGTATCTTATATTAAATAATTGTAATGTATACTTTGAGCCGAACCAAGAGTTGAAGTTTCATAGATACAAAGCTTTAAATGCAAATTTTTTTATTTCCTTTTCTCTTTAGAAGATTTTCTCCTTAGCTCTGGACCGACGGGTATAAAACAAACGCGGAAAAAAAAGGTTTAGATATCATGTCCCGGTTTGACCCCCTTTTTGCAGCCAGAGCTCTCTGGCAGATTAGAGTTAAAAAACGTCCCTTTGTTCTCTCCCATGGCATCAATGCTCATTGCAATATGCGCTGTGCTTTTTGTGAATACTGGAAAGATACAGGCCCTGAACCTTCTCGGAAAGAGGTTTTCAAACTTTTAGATGAAGCCAAAAAATTTGGAATAGGCGTCTATAATGCCTGGACTACGGAACCGCTTCTCCGAAAAGATCTGCCTGAAATTATGGCCTATGCCAAAAAGTTAGGGCTAATAACCTCAATGGTCACAAATGGGAAACTCCTTTTTAACAGAGCAGAAGAACTTAAGGATGTTGATTACCTTTCGGTTTCCGTGGACGGAATTAAAAACTATGAAGCAATCCGAAACATGAAATTTGAGACTTTACTTAAGGGCATAAAACAGGCTCAAAATATCCGAGAAAAGCAAAAGAAAGCTCCTCTCCTCCTAAACTGCGTCTTAAGTGGGAAAAATCTGGATGAAATTGAAGCTCTCATAGAGCTTGCAAAAAAACTACACGTTAAAATCTCCTTTGAGCCTTTACATGAATTTCCGGAGATAGAAAAAGCAACCTGGGCTGAACTAGGGATCCGGGATGAAGTAAAGTTTAGAAAAGTTGTTGATCGAATAATCGAGCTGAAAAAAGCGGGGTATCCTATAATCAACTCCAAAACTTATCTCCGCTTGGTTCGGAATCGGGATATGAATTACAAATGCCGAGCAAGCGAAGTCATAATAAATGTAACCTCAGACGGGAGGGCTGAGACTTGTCGGGTACAACATGAACCCCTTGGAAACGTGATGCAGGCTGGATTTGAAAAAGTCTGGGAAGCTTCGGCTAAGCAACGGGAAAAAATTGTTGAAAATTGTGAGGGCTGTCTCTTTTTCGGGTACACAGAAAACAGCCTAATGCAGGCCTTTAAGCCTGAAGTTCTGCTGTTTTATGAGTGGATGTAATTTCTAAATCATTTTAGCCCTTTTAACTCTACTTGAGTTCCATTTTTGAATTTAAATATTCTTGCCGCATTTCCTTGGTTTACTGCAAACTCTAAAAATCCGTGGCTTCCAATCAGTGCAAGGGGCTTTCCGGCTTCGGCTAGACCATAAGTCTGTATGAAAGGCAATTTTCTGCCATTGATTTCAAGTTCGGTGCCAAAAGCCCAGAGCTCTAAAACCACTTCTCCGGGGATGTTTGTGATCAGGTTTCCGAAACTATCAACGAAAAGCACTTCTCCAAAAAGGAAGTCCCCATCGATTCCAAAGTTTCCAAAATCAAGGTCCTTAAAATCTGAGATTTCCGGCCCGACTTTTTCAATTGGCACCCCGCTCAAAAGTCGGGCTCCAACCGGGGCAAAAAGATACCTTCCATGAAAAGTCCTTGAGATTCCGGCAAGCATTAAAGTTCTGTTTTTAATTTCATAAACTTCTATCTGGCTTGCTCCAAGCCTACGGGCAGCAGGGAGGAGAAGGCCATTATCAGGACCCACAAAAAACTGCGCTTTTTCTGAAGCTCCAGCTTTTATTGCAAGGGCTCTGCGAGAAGTTCCAACCCCAGGATCAATTACGGCCACATGAACTGTCTTTGGGGGAAAATATGGAGCTGTAGAGTAAAGGGCAAAAGCTCCTTCTCGGACTCCAGCTTGGGGGATGGAATGGCTAATATCAACAATTTGGGCTTGAGGAACAAGGCCAAAGATTACGGCTTTCATGGCTGCAGGATAAAGATCCCCAAAATCAGTTGTAAGAGTGATGAGAGGCATGGTACTCTATGTCTTTATAGAACATCATGCTTTAAAAGAATTCTTTTATGTTTACTTTTTTTAAAAAAGCTCGAATTGCCCAAGCTTGCGGAATCAAGCTTTATATAAATTCTTAAGAACATATTGTAAATAATAGATGAAATAAAGAGATGCAAAAGGGAGGCGAGAAAAGAAATGACAGCAAAAAAAACTCTTTTCGTACTCTGCTTTATAACCCTGGCTCTTTTTGGTTCAGGATGTCAGGAAAATTTGAGTGCGGAAGAGATTGCAACAAAAATACAGGAAAAAACCGAAGAAATTGAAGATTGTTCTTATACAATGCAGATAACCACTTACCATGAGGGTAAAAAAATTAGGGAAAGCGAAATGCAGATCATGTATAAATTGCCGAATCTGATGAAAACCTATGGGAAGGAAGGAGGAGAAGAAGTTGAAGTGATTACGGACGGGGAATTTATTTGGAGTTATACTCCAAAAACGAACACAGTTACGAAGCTTAAACTTCCTCCTCCTAAAACCGAAGAAATCCCGGAACTCAATTATCTAGCTTTTGTAGAGCATTTCCAGAACAAAAGTGAGATCTCGCTTTTGGGTACGGAAGCTATTGATGGCAGATCTGCCTACCTGCTGGAAACAACTCCAAAAGGGGAGAAAAAAGGCTTACAGGGGAAAAAAAAGGTATGGGTCGATAAGGAAACCTGGATAAGCACAAGGATTGAAATTTATGATTACAAAGAATCCCTCGTAAGCGAGGTGGAACTTAAAGACCTTAAAATCAATACTGGTATCCCTGATTCGGAATTTATATTCAAGCTTCCGGAAGGGGCTAAAGTAAAGAATCTGGATCTGGAAAAGGATTTTGAAGTCCCTGAAAAACTAAGTCTCGCAGAAGCAAAAGCCAAAGCAAGCTTTGAAATCCTGCTCCCGGAATATTTGCCTGAGGGCTATGTCTTCAATCATTCAATGGTTACTAACAACAGCTGGATTGCACCTGAAGGGCAGGGTATTGAATCCGTTATTCTTACATATGAAAACGAAGAAAAGGCTAGCATTTCCCTTTCGGAAAGCGTATATGAAGAGAAGGCCCGAAAAGCTCAAGGAATAGCTCTAGCTGAGAATATCAGTGTAAAGGGCAAAGAAGGCAAATATATGGAAGTTTTTGGGGATTTGAAAGTATTGAAATGGAATATCGGAGAAGTTGAACTTACAATAAGTACAAGCGATCTTGAAAAAGCTGAACTGCTCAAGCTTGCGGAATCAATTAAGTAAGGTAAAAATGGAAAAAAGAGCATAAAATTGAAACAATTATTGATAATTAAAACAGAAAGTAAAAAGGAAAGCCTTCTGGCTTTTCCTCTTTTTTCCAAACTTATTTTGCAAGGTTATAATTCTGGTTTACGATCTTTAGAGCACAGAAATTGCCGCACATGGTACAGGCGTCGGTGTCTTCCGGAGCTCTGCTGTTTCTGACCTCTTTTGCGTGTTCAGGATCAAGGGCAAGAGAGTACATCTTTTCCCAGTCAAGATCCCTTCGGGCCCGGCCCATTGCAAGGTCCCATTCTCTTGCTCTGTCTGGATATTTGACCATGTCCCCAATGTGGGCTGCGATCTTGGAAGTTTTGACTCCTGTGATGACGTCTTCAATATTTGGAAGAGCCAGATGTTCTGCAGGGGTTACATAGCAGAGGAAGTCACAGCCGTGAGATGCAGAAAGCGAAGCTCCAAT
>JAQUFK010000187.1 GCA_028684695.1 Methanosarcinaceae archaeon
CCGTATTTTCGCCGGAGAAGAGATTTTCGGGTTCGATATCCGCACTTTTTGCGCCCGAATACCTGTTGTCAGGCATCATCGTAGTCCTTGCTTTTTCAAACTCTCGGGCTCCAAAGGCCGCTCCTGCAACCGAGACTACGGCCATTGAAATTCCTACAAGTGGTGCAATTGCAATCGTTGCAATTCTCCAGCCTGTAGAATAAACCGCAACCATGTCAGTATTACTGACTGCAACGATTATAAGGTTCATGATAAGGGCAGTCAAAGCCATGGTAATCTGCTGGACAGAGGCGGGAACGCCTACGCGCAAGATGTCTTGGATTATACTTTTCTCAAGCCTGAAATCTTCAAAATCAAAAGAAAGATAACTGTTTTTTTTAACAAAGAACCAGTAAAACATCATAAAGCAAGACAGCCCAAAGGAAATAAGAGTTGCCCAGGCTGCTCCTGCAATTCCCATATCTAGTGTGTATATAAAGATGGGATCTAGCACGAGGTTTAGGCCTGAGCCAAGGACCATGGCCAACATAGCCCGTTTTGAGTCTCCTTCGGCTCGGAGTATAGCGTTTCCTACGTTTGCAAAAAAGATTATCAAGCTGCCTCCGAAAAGTATTTCTGAGTAGGCAACTGCAAGTCCTGTTGTTTTTCCGGCACCGCTAAGCCTGAAGATTTCTTCTACAAAGCTAAGCGAGAGTATTGTAAAACAGACTATGGTCAGAAGCATTAGGACAAGGGTATGCAGGCCCACGTTTTCAGCTCCCTTTTTGTCCCTAGCTCCGATTCTTCGGGATATTGCAGCTCCTCCTCCGACCCCCAGTCCATTTGTAAGAGCCATTTGAATAAAGTAAAAAGGAAAGGCAAATCCCATGGCAGCTAGAGCATCCGCCCCAAGCCCCGAGACCCAAAAAGTGTCTACAAGCGTGTAGATAGTCTGGACGGACATGGCTACAATCATGGGGAGAGCAAGTTTGATTATGGCTTTTTTAGGATCTCCTTGAAGGGTTTTTACCCCTTTTGTGGCTTTGTTTTCCCATTCGTTTTTCTTTTTGTTTTCCTTTTCTGTTTTTCGGACCGAAGCCATATCTACATCTGTTTTTTTATTCTTTGCTCCCATATTCCTTGCTCCCGCGTCTCCTTTGCTTCAGTCAAATTTTTTTGCAAATCATTAAGACTCTCTTTCGTCCAATTTATTAAATACGTTTAAAAGTCCTTTCAGACTGAGCTGGTATTCAAGGAGGACTTCTTCCTCAAGTCTTCCTAATATTTCCGATATACTCTCTTCAGTTTTTTCCATAAGCCAGCCTCGGTATGCTTGTCCTTTTTCTGTAGGAGCCACAAGGATCTTTCTCCGGTCATTGGAATCTTTTTTCCGATACACAAGTCCTTTTTCTTCAAGAGCGTCAACTAGGCTTGTGAGACTGCCTTTTTGCAGGTCCAAGTATTTACCCAACATGGAAGGCATAATTTCTCCTTTACTTCCGATAATCATAATGGCTCGATTCTGGTTCTTATTCAGAGCATAGGGGCCGTCTCTGAGTTCGTAAAAAACGCCTGCAAAGTGCTTGTGGATCAGGTGAAGCACTTCAAACTGAAGGCTTAGAGCTTCTTTTATTCTTGCCTCTTTTGAGGTTTCTTTTATCCTTTCTTTTTTCATATTTTTCTTCCAACCAAGAGGAGTTGCCAATTTTTTAATTTGTTGGGTTTAAATGAGTAATTATTGTTTGTTTTCTTATTGTTTGTTTTCTTATTGTTTGTTTTCTTATTGTTTGTTTTCTTATTGTTTGTTTTCTTATTGTTTGTTTTCTTATTGTTTGTTTTCTTATTGTTTGTTTTCTTATTGTTTGTTTTCCAACTAAAAAACAGAGTTTCTATTTATAGTTTCTTTTTTGGAAAAGCCTTGGAACAAAAGAAAAGTAGCATTCTGTTTTTGGCTTTGGATCAAAGAAAACTATATAATACAAACTGCAATAGTTTGTGCTAATAACTAAGAGATTTTATAGCCGATTTTCTAAAAGTTCTTCTTTCAGAAATCTTTTAATTCTTTCATCTTATCTTTATTTAATATAAAAAAAGGAACCGTTTTCACATGTCTCAAAAATTCGGAAAAGTTTTTCTTGTTGGATCGGGCCCGGGAGATCCCGAACTGCTCACCCTTAAGGCTCGAAGGCTCATTGATTCGGCCGAGGTAATCATTTACGACCAGCTTCCGGGCAAGGCTATCCTTGAATCGATGCCAGAAAGTGCGGAAAAAATCGATGCCGGAAAATATGCAGGCAAGCATACGCTTTCTCAGGGAAGTATCAATGAAGTGCTTATCGAAAAAGCCAAAGCAGGAAAAAGGGTTGTGCGACTCAAAGGTGGGGACCCCTACATTTTTGGGAGGGGCGGAGAGGAAGCTGAGGTTCTTGTCAGGGAAGGAATCGAATTTGAAATTGTCCCTGGAATTACTTCAGCAATTGCGGCTCCAGCTTATGCCGGGATTCCAGTTACCCATAGGGAAGATACCTCGATGGTTACTTTTATCACCGGGCACGAAGCCCCTACAAAAGAAGAAAGCGGACTTGACTGGGAGACCCTTGCAAAGTTTCAGGGAACAATTGTAATTCTCATGGGTGTAAAAATGCTCCGACGAAACTGCAAAGCTCTCTTAAAATTTGGAAAAGATCCCAAAACCCCAGTCGCTTTGATCGAACGCGGGACCCGGCCGGATCAGAGAGTAACCGTAGGCAGCCTTGAAAATATTGCGGATCTGGCCGAAGAGCGAGCAGTAAAAGCTCCGGCAATCACAGTCATTGGAAAGGTTGTACGCTTGCACGAGATCCTTGGAGAACAGCTTTTTGATACGGAATTTTAACTTAATTATGGAGGAATGAAGAAATGCCTGCTTCAAAACCCCTGCTTGCTCTTATGAGGCCTGAAGGCTACAGGGAAAAATCGGAAAAAATCGCAAGAGACTTTGGCTTTGAGCCGCTTTATGCTCCCATGATTCGGCTTGAAGCTATAAAAGACGAAGGCTTTGAGCCTTTTGTCCAAAGAGTCCTTGAAGGAAAATCCGATTATGTGATCTTCACAAGTGCAAACGGAGTTACGTTTACCCTTGATAAACTTTCAGAAGCTGAAAAGCAAAGCTTTACAGAAGCTCTGAAGCAAAGAAAGGTGCTTGCAATCGGGCCGAATACTCAAAAGGAACTTGAAAAAATCGGAATTTTTAAACCTTTTATGCCCGAAGCTTATAGCTCAACCGGGATTGTCAAAGCCCTAGGCCCAAAAATTAAGGGCAAGGTTGCAGAGATTGCCCGCAGCGCCTATGGAGCAAAAATTCTTGTAGAAGGACTCCGAGCCTGCGGAGCCACCGTTTATGAAACTCATGTCTACACGCTTGGAATGCCTGAAGGGCCTCTTCAGCAGGCACTGCTAAAACGCAGTCTGGCAGGTGAAGTCCAGGCTTTTGCTTTTACAAGTTCTATGAGGGTCAGAAACTTCTTTAAACACGAGGAAAAGGCAGTAGCTGAAGCTGCCATAAAAGAGGCTCTAGCCA
>JAQUFK010000188.1 GCA_028684695.1 Methanosarcinaceae archaeon
TTTGATAACCATTCCTTTCTATTATGGAACCGATAAATCACTTGAATAGACCGGGAATCCGACCTTAAAATAAAGAACGGTATTGATAAAGGTATCCAAAAAGAGAGGGAAATATTCAGAGTTTGGAAGAGAAGAATATGAAATGAATGAAAAAGAAAAAAAGAAAAAACTTGGGCATTTCCTAAACCTCACAGGCTTAAGTTGACGCCGGATTCGCCTGCGGTAAAATTTCCGCTTTTTCAAGCAGGGTTAGCGTTTTGGAATGGGAGCCTACAGGCATAATATGCACTCCTCTACAGAGTTTTTTTAGTTCTTTTATGGTTTCTACAGCGATCAAAAGCCCTTCTTCCTGAGGTTCAGAAGCCTTTTTGAGACGGAAAATCAGTTCCTCTGGAACCTCAATTCCCGAAATATGCTTGTTCATATAGGCTGCCATTTTGGGAGATTTTAGGGGAATAAGCCCTGCAAGTACGGGCACTTCCAGATGACTTATACTTTCCATAAAGGCCTCAAACTGCCCTATATCATAAACCGCCTGGGTCTGGATGAATTTGGCTCCACACCGAACTTTCTTTTCCAGTTTGAGGAGCTGAAGAAACTCCTTTGGGTTTATATTAGAGACTGCCCCTCCACAAAAATCGGTTTTACCCTCAAGAGGATTTCCTGCAAAATCAAATCCCGAATTAAGTTTTGAAACAACATCTAAAAGCTGCACAGAGTCCAGATCATACACAGCTTTTGCGCCTGGATGATCCCCACAAGAAGGGTAATCTCCGCTCATAAGACAAATGTTTCGGATCCCAAGAGCATAGGCACCAAGCAAATCGGCCTGAAGTCCAATTCGGTTTCTATCTCTACAGGTAAGTTGCATTATCGGCTCGTGGCCCTTGTCAAGCAGACACTTGCTAAAGGCAAGAGAACTCATATGCATGATAGAGCACTGATTATCTGTCACGTTTAAAGCGTCAACACGGTCTTTTAGCCCCTCGACATCGGCAAGGGCAGACGAAATATCCGAGCCTTTGGGAGGGGAAATTTCAGCCGTAACAAGGAAATTTTTGGAATTGAGCTTTTTTCTAAAATCTAAGTTCATATTCTCACACCCTGCAGGAGAACCCTTTCTTAAAACCTCATAGTATCAGAGGAGATTAAAAGGGATCAGTTAAGAGATTCAAAGCTTTAATATTGATGAGATTAACAGAAAGACAATTTTGTGAAAAGCTTAAGAATAATATAAAAGATATATTAAAGATAAAATTATTTTAAAGCATATTCTCGGGGAGGATGCACCTCATAGAGCAGGTCAAGTCTTCCAATTTTCTTCAGGCGATTGTAGATCAGTGCCCAGACACAGTCTTTTTCTCTATCTACTTCGCACTTTCCATCCACTGCTCCTCCGCAGGGCCCGTTGAGAAGACCTTTGGGACAGCGAGCCTTAGGACAAATTCCTCCAAATTCCCAAATAGTACAAGTTCCGCATAGCACACAGAGTTCAGAAAGGAGTTGCCCTTCACTTTTGCCTCCGAGAGAAAGGGTATTGTTCGAGCCGTATACTGGAAGATTTACCAGCTTTGCCACAGTCGAGATCCCGCTGCCACAGCCCATGACAAGCACACAGTGTGCATTTTTTATGGCTGCATTTTTTTCAACAAGGGACTCATAGGATCGAACACTACAGGCAGCTGTGGGCAGCGCCCAACCCACAACTCGCTTTCCGGAAGCCTTAAGGCGCGCTTCCATGCAAAGGACCTCAGGTTCTCCTCCGGTCTTTAACTTCGCGGCGCAGACATTGCAGCCGACAATGAAGATATCATCCTCGTCTTTCAGGAGGGCCAGGACTTCTTCAAAGGGTTTAGCTGAAGTTATTATCATACCTACCTCGAATAACGATATTCGGGATTCGTTCTTTCCGCAAGACATTCCCGGATAAGGTTTGCGATTCTGGGAAGTTTTCGGGCTTGCCCCTCAAGTTTAGTGCAGAGTTTTTCAAGCTGAAGCAGAGTTCCAAAGACAAGGACATCGGTTTTCTCCGTTTCATGAGAGACTGCATCTCTTTCAAGGGCTGCATCTCCCCCTCGGGCAAGCATTTCCTGTTTTAAGATCAGGGCTTCAGTAGTTGTCAGGTTCTTTATTTTTAGAGTAAGCTGGAGACTTTTATTTTGCATTACCCTTGAGCCAGCTTCCGTTGTCCCAAGCTTTTGCATTTCCCGAAAAGCGTCTTTTGGAGTTTTTATACTAAGTACGGATACCTCATAGCAATCTTCTTTTGCCACAGCCTTCCGGCTCCGAAAAGCCCCTGCAACCTTTACGACATCAGCAGTTTCAGCAACGTCATGGGTGCGGATGATATGAGCTCCATTATAAACTGCAAGAGCTGCAACCGCAAGGCTTCCATAAAGCCTTTCAGAAGCTGGTTTTTCCAGCACGTCCCCTATAAAGGATTTTCTTGAAAGAGCAGCCAGAATTGGTTTTTCAAAAACTTGCAAACGCTCAAGATCATCAAGGGTTTCAAAGTCATAGCAAGGAAGCTTTGCCTCAATCCATCTGCCAAAAGCCGGATCAAGAATAAGCTTTTCTGAATCTATTCCAGCTTTTTCGGCTTTTTCTAGGATTTTTTCCAAAGAATCCATAACAGCATCCATTCCAAGCGGATCTCCAGGACATTTTTCCGAAGCCATAATTACGGCAGGGCAATCGTAATCGGCTACCACATCGGCAAGCCGGGGGTCTGCAGTAAAGCCCGAAACATCATTTATGACATCAGCGCCTCTTTTGAGAGCTTCTTCTGCAACTTCGGAAAACATAGTGTCTACGGAAATTACCGCCTCAACGTTTCCTACAAGAGCCTCAAGGACAGGAAAAAGCCTTTTTGCCTCTTCTTCTTCTGTTATAGGGCTTGAAAACATCCAGGTTGACCTTGCCCCTACATCAAGAAAACTCGCCCCGTCTTCTACCATCTGCAAGGCAGTCTCAAGTACCTGATCGGGGCTAACAACAGAACCTTTGTAAAAGGATTCGGGACTTAGATTAAGGATACCCATTACCTGAGCTGGATACCGGTCTCCGATTTTTAAACCACAAATTGTAGTATCAACAACCATTTTTGACAACCAGATTAAATATATTTTTAAATATCGTCTTTAGGGAAAGTTCAATATGCGGGATTCAAACCGCAGACAGTAAAGGAAGAATAAATATATAACAATTCTACAAGAACTTCACAATAGAGTTACAAGGAAATAAGTTTACAGCAGGTTAAGTCGATTTATAATAATTCAGAATTTATAGTAAATAATGAAAGACATTATAATGAAAGACATTATACTAAATCGTTAATAGACCTTAAAATAAAAAACAACATATATCATGAATTTTTAGAGAATTAAAGGGCTAAAATTTCAGAAATTTTATAAGATCGCAGCAGAAAACCCATGAAATCTTCATTTCATGGGATGAATGCGTCAAGACTACAATTTTGCGTTTAGTATCGATATTTTGATATCATATTACTTCAATGTTTAAATAACTCCT
>JAQUFK010000189.1 GCA_028684695.1 Methanosarcinaceae archaeon
ACATGCATGATTTCTACATTTTTATAGCCTGCCTGTTGAAGAACCTGCTGAATAACGTTGGTACTTGCAATTTCTCCGTCCCAAAGGACATAACCAATCGTTATTTCGTCCTCATATTCGGATCCAGAACCTGCATCAGGAGGTCCACCTCCGGCTTTAGAATCATTTTTGTCGGCACAGCCTGCTCCAAAAAGGCAGATGCCAAGTACAAAACTTACTATTAAAATAGAGCCTATTTTTTTTCCAAAATTATTTTTCAAATTACCTATAGTATCTATTTTCAAAATACCTACGACCAATATTTTTGCTTTTATACCTGAGAAAGAATTAAGAATAGATTTAGGAAGGAGTAAAAATATTACTCCTCTCCAATCCATTCCTGTACTTTATCAGGATTATTTTCAATCCACTTTGCAGCTGCTTCATCAGGAGCTGTATCATTTTCAATATCCATCATAACGCTCTCAATATCGTCATGGTTCCACTCAAACCTCTCAAGAATGCTATAAAGCTTGGGCATATCTTCTTTCAGCCCTTTCCTTGCAAGAGTTTCAGCATTATCGCTTTTTCCGTAAACTCCTTTTGGGTCTTCAAGATACTCAAGATCCCAGCGGTTGAAAGCCCAATGAGGACTCCAAAGCGTTACAACAACTGGTTCTTTTGACTCAATAGCTAATTCAAGCGCTGCAGCCATTCCCATATTGCTGCTTGCAGTAAGCTCCATGTCCAAACCGTATTCGTCTATTGCGGTTTCAGTAAGGTCCATAACTCCAGCTCCTGGATCAATCCCAATAATTTCCCCTTCAAAAAGTTCTTTATTGGCATTGAGCTCTTCAATAGAGGAAACCTCCACATAGGGGGGAACTACAAGCCCAATACGACAATTTTTAAGGTTTATTCCTACTGGATCAATTTGGTCCCCATACTTCTCCCAGTAGTGGACATGGGTCTGGGGGAGCCAAGCCGAAGTTGTAAAATCAAATTCGCCTTTTGCAAGCCCATGGTAAAGAGGGCCCGCATCGACGTGCATGATTTCTACATTTTTATAGCCTGCCTGTTGAAGAACCTGCTGAATAACGTTGGTACTTGCAATTTCTCCGTCCCAAAGGACATAACCAATCGTTATTTCGTCCTCATATTCGGATCCAGGACCTGCATCAGGAGGCCCACCTCCGGCTTTAGAATCATTTTTATCGGCACAGCCTGCTCCAAAAAGGCAGATGCCAAGTACAAAACTTACTATTAAAATAGAGCCTATTTTTTTTCCAAAATTATTTTTCAAAATATCTACAACCTAAATTTACATCTTATTTACTAAGTATATTTCTTGCTTATCCTTTCTTTTTAAGACTCAAGCTCTGAGAAATCCTATCCAAGAACATAGCAATAATGACAACTCCCAACCCAGCTTCAAAACTGAGCCCTATATCAGTTCTCTGAAGGGCATAAAGAACCTGAGAACCAAGCCCTCTCACTCCAATCATAGAAGAGATTACCACCATGGAAAGAGAGAGCATTATGCACTGGTTAACGCCTGCAAGAATTGTAGGAAGCGCAACAGGTAACTCCACTTTCAAAAGCTTTTGCAAACCATTTGAACCAAAGGCGTCCGCAACCTCATCTAATTCTATAGGAACTTGCCGAATTCCAAGACTTGTCAGACGAATAGCTGGAGGCATCGCAAAAATAATTGTTGCAAAAATCCCAGGAGCATTTCCGATACTGAAGAAAAAGATAGCTGGAACAAGATATACCATAGAAGGCATAGTCTGCATAAAATCAAGCAGAGGTCTTAAAAGCCTTTCCAGAAACTCGCTTTTTGCGCTTAAAATTCCGGTTGGAATTCCTATAAACAAAGCGAGAATTGCTGAAGAAATAACAAGAGCGAGGGTTTCCATGGCCATTTCCCAAAGCTCCTGATTCAGAATGAGCAGAAAACCAGCTGCGGTCCAAAAAGCCATTTTTATATTTTTTCTTCCCACAAAATAAGCGAGAAAAGAAATAATCAAAATAAACCATTCGGGAGGAATTGCAAGTAGGATCTCCTCATTAAAATAATCAACAGAATCATCAAGAATCTCCCCGAAATCTAAAAGGGTTGAACCAAAATGGAGAAGAATCCAGTCCACCAGAGACTCCACAAAGTCTCCAATAGGAATCTTAGGCATTTTTGAAAACATTATTTCACCTCTGGACTTTCAAGAGGACCTGAGATTAGGTCGGAACCGCTGTCTGAATCCGAAAAGATTTTATCCGGAACATCTCCTGAATGTTCAGGGTCAGCTTTATCTTTTTCTATTCCTTCTCCCTCATTGACTTTTTCTCCGGCTGCTTCTCTTACTGCTGCTTCTGCTTCGTCTGCCTCTTCTCCAATTTCGCATTCCCCAGATATTGCAAGTGCTCCAAGCACACTTCCACGGGCAATTATTCCCAAAAGTTTTCCATTTTCATTGGTAACAGCAAGAGGATACTCGCTATCCACAATGAGATTGATAACTTCATTTAAAGGAATCTCAGGAGCAACCGTAAGCACATCTCGATTTACATAAGCTTCAAGGCCTTTTTTAGCTTTTAGGGCCTCAAGAGCCGAATTAATCGTCAGAATTCCCGTTAAACGCTTATTTTTTTCCACCACGTAAACCGAAGAAAGCCCATAATCCTTCATGCGCTGAAGAGCAACCCCAGGCCCTGAATTTAAAGAAACAAGAGGTTCAGCCCGCTTCATTACGGTCTCTGCAGTAAGGACTTTGGATCTATCAACTCCGGCAACGAATTTTGAGACATAGGAATCCGCAGGCTCGGTAAGGATTTCTTCGGGAGTTCCGATCTGCACGACTTTCCCATCTTTCATAAGCGCAATTCGGTCTCCGAGCTTTAAGGCTTCATCAAGATCGTGAGATACGAAAATAATAGTTTTTTGCATTTCCTCTTCAAGCAAGAGCAATTCATCCTGCATCTCGCAGCGAATAAGCGGATCAAGCGCACTGAAAGCTTCATCCATGAGCAAAATATCAGGATCGTTTGCAAGAGCTCGGGCAAGCCCGACTCTTTGTTTCATGCCCCCACTGAGCTGATTGATTTTACTTTGTTCATAACCTTCAAGCCCTACGGATTTAATGGCTTTTTTAGCCTTTGGATAGCGTATTTCTTTAGAAATATGCTGGACTTCCAAGCCGTAGGCAACATTGTCGATTACTGTTCTATGCGGAAGCAAAGCAAAATTCTGAAAGACCATGCCCAGTTTGGCCCTGCGAATTTCCCGAAGCTCCTTCCGGTCCATTTTTGCAATATTCTGCCCGTCAATTAGGATTTCTCCTTTAGTTGGTTCAATCAGACGGTTCATGCTACGCAAAAGAGTGGATTTTCCGGATCCGGAAAGCCCCATTATAACAAAAATTTCTCCTTCATATACTTCGAAACTCACATCCTTGAGCCCGACGTTTTGTTTCGTTTTTTCATATATTTCCTGTTTTGAAAAACCTTCATCAAGAAGAGAAA
>JAQUFK010000039.1 GCA_028684695.1 Methanosarcinaceae archaeon
TAATATTTGTTTTTCCTTGCTTTCTGAATTCAGAGGCTCAGCTCCTTTTAAGTTCTGGGGTTCTGCCCAAATCGAATTTAGCCCTTCTGCTTCCCAGGGCTTAAAGTTTCTCTTGTCTGCATCGTTTTTCTCTAGAGGAAGAATTATTAGAAAAGCTGAAAAAAGCAGGATCAAGAGAAAAACAATAAGAATCTTTTTGAATTTCATCGCCTCTTCTTCTTCCTCCTAAACTAGGGTATTAGCTCTTTTTTGAGCGCTTATTTCCAGAGGTCCTCTCGTTTATCGGAATTTACGGGATCTACTTCCATTAGGTCCTCTGGATAGGGCTTAAAAAAGGTCTGTTTTATCAGGTATTCATCTCCAAAACGAGCTATCCAAGCTCGGATAATATTCAGGGCTGGGCAAAAAGAGGTTTGACCGGTTCTGTAACGCTGAAGCCAGTCCAGAAAAAACGCTTTTTCTTCTGGATTCAGCTCCATTGAAAAATGCCCAAGAGCATGCATGAGCACGTTGATTTTTGAAGTATACTTCGGAGCTCCTCTTGAAAGGGCTCTATAAAGGTGAGGCTGATATTCGAGGATCAGTTTCTCAAATGGTTTTTTTTCTGGGTTGCCGACAAGTTTTCCCATTTTTTTGAGTTCAGCTTGGGAATAAGCCATGAGCAGGTAGCTGTTTTTGCTGTGAAAAGTTACAAGAGCTTTGATCTGGCCTTCGGTTTTCACCTTTCGAAAAGCAGCTAGCAAAAAGAGTTTGGTTAGAAAATGCTCTTTTATCCTCTGATTTCGGAGTCGGCCTTCATCCTCGATTGCAAGATAAGGATATTTGGAAAGTATAGCACCTCCAAAAAATCCGGTCGTTTTTGTAAAAGGGCTTTGTTTTTCTCCGGAGCCATAGGCTTTTACCTCTTTAAACCCACAGGATGGAGATCGGGATTTCAAAATAAAGCCGTCAACCTCTTTTAGGGCTTTAAAATAAACAGAAATAAAAGCCTTCATTTTTTCCGTTAGGTCCAGGCCACTTGCAGGCTGAACAAGCCTGTATTCTTCTCTTCCTATAACGATTCGCAAAGGAGCTCTTGGAACCCCTAACCCGATTTCAACTTCAGCGCAGACTGGTAAAAACTCCACATAATTTTTGAGTTTTTCAACTATCGGGCTTGAAATCATATCCCCGTTATACCTGCAGTGATCAAAACCGAGGCATTTGCTTACCACTACCTTCGGCTGAACAAAGCCCTGCATAAGAATCCCCCATACAGAAAAGACCCTTCTTGAATATATGAATTTCCAAAAAAACAGGCTATTGATGCTGATTTTTAATCAGAATTTGTACTTAGAATTAATCATATCTCTTATATTATTTTTTCAAAACAAAGGATCTAAGAAAGGATTTAAGAAAAGACTTAGGAAAAGACTTAGGAAAAGACTTAGGAAAAGACTTAGGAAAGGGTTTCATAGCTCTTTTTTGCAAGGGAGATTTGTTTTGCAAAATATCCTAAAAAAAGAATAGGGGTTGAAGCAATTATAAGCTCCAATTATAAGCTCAGTCCTGCAATTCCCTCCCGGATTGAAGCTGCGGATTTTTGGAGGGTTTCAAGCTGCTTTGCGTCAAGAGCAAGTTCCAAAACTTCCTCTACTCCTCCGGCTCCAAGTTTTGCAGGCACCCCAAAGTATATGTCTTCCTGCCCGTATTCCCCTTTTAGATAGGCTGAAGCTGGAACTATTCTCTTTGAGTCTTTAAGAACTGCTTCTACCATTTTCACAATGGAAGCCGAAGGGGCATAAAAAGCGCTTCCTCTTTTGAGCAGCTCAACTATTTCAGCTCCCCCCTGTACAGTTCTTTGCACTAGGCTGGAAATTCTTTCTTCTGAGAGAAGTTCAGGTAGAGGAATTCCAGAAACGGTCGTATACTGAGGTAGAGGTACCATTAGGTCTCCGTGACCTCCAATAACCATGGCTTCTACATCCCGCCTTGAACAATTAAGTTCTTTTGCAATGAAGCTTGCAAACCGGGCCGAATCCAAAACCCCGCTCATCCCAAAAACTTTTTCGGACTTAAATCCGCTAGCTTTCAGGGCCACATAGGTCATGATATCAAGGGGATTTGTTACATTGATTATAAGGGATTCGGGAGCGTATTTTGCAATATTTGAGGCCACTTCTTTTAGAATGCCTGCGTTTGTATTTATCAGATCTTCCCGGCTCATTCCGGGTTTTCTGGCAATTCCTGCGGTAATTACCACAAGATCGGAGGCTGCAATGTCGGCATAATCGTTGCTCCCCCTAATCTTTGTGTCATATCCCATAACCGCTCCTGCCTGCATAAGGTCAAGAGCCTTGCCTTGAGGCAGCCCTTCTACAACATCGGTCATGACTATTTCGCCAATTTCCAGTTCCGCAAGCCGCTGAACAGCAGTCGCTCCAACATTTCCCGCACCAATAACAGAAATCTTTGCCATTAATTTTACACCTGCAGCTTAGAGTTTTCTTTAAACCTTGTTCTTTCTGAGTTTTTATAATATACCTTAAATGTATATGAGCTTACATGGGTTTTATTGCCCTAAATTATTATTTTTATATATAGTATTTTGTAATCTCTTTTCTTTAGCAAGTGTCCCCAAAAAAGTTCCAAAAAGAAGTTTAGCTTCACTGTGAACTACCCCTGAGCTAAAGACTCAGGGGGTTTACGCTGCGCTCTATAAAATCGTCAAAGAAAGGATTTAAAAAAATGCACGAAGCCCTATTTAGCTAAGGGCTAGTCCATCCAGCTCACACCATTTTCCTTCTCCTTCCCAAACCCTAACTTTGAGAGGAAAGCCTAAGTTTTCAAAAAGCCGGGTATGAAGCTGCTGGCAGAGATGTTCAGAGCTTGGAAACTCAAAAAGCTCATTTAATAGGCGGTGATCGTATTCTGCAAGGGTTTCCTTTACCCCTTTTTTCAGATCATAAAAATCAATTACCATGCCGTTTTCCTGTACTTTGCCTTCGATTGTAACTTCTATTTTGTAGGTATGTCCATGGACTCTGCCGCACTTGCCATGCCCTGGAAGGTAGTGGGCGCAGTCTATATAATCTATAATTCCAAGTCTCATTTTTTTAGGCTTTTGCTCCAGCTCTTCAGACTCCCTTTTTTTCATGTTCAGATCGCTTTTTTCTCCGCCATTCACTTTCGTTTTTTCAGTACATTTTGAGTTTTTTTCCTTATTTTCTTTCATCACAAACACCCCCACAATCTGTGGGTCTGGGGAATTATTCGCGTCTCGATTCTTTCGAGGAGTTTTTCCTGAAGCCCATGCAGTTTCTTAAGTGCAGGAGGGCGTTTAGGAAGGAAGCCTTCCGAAAAAGAATCGTTTTGCTGCCTTTTTCCTGGTAAAAAATCCGATTCTGGCTGTAGGATCAAACATGAAATGTAAGGAGCAATTGCATCTGCAGCCATAAATACACTTTCGGCTTCCGTTTTTTCATTTACAACAATTTTGCAAAAACAATCCCGCTTTTCAGAATTTCTAAGAATCTTAAAGCAGGCTGTTGTGTTTTCAAAGTGAGTTGCCTCAGCTTTTGTATCTTTTAACCCGAGAGCTTCGGCAAGCTTAAAATCCCCTGCAACGTACGCAACCTTATTCCGGATTTTTTTTGCGCTTTCGGGAAGAGTCATATTTGATTCCAGATAAAGCGGGCCGCTGTTCATTTTTTCAATAAAATCCGCATGTAAAAGAGGCTCTCCTCCTGTAAGAGAAATCGAATGTATATTTTTGAATGTTCCGAGCAATTTTTCAAGCGTTTCAAGCTGCACAGGGTTTGGAAATTTCTCAAAAGTTTCGCTCCCTTCTTGACGTTCAAAAGTCCATGTAGCTAACTTCTCAAAATCAGTATCACAGTAGGCGCAAGCCAGATTGCAGCCACAAAAACGGACAAAAGCTTGTCGTTTTCCTACATAAGGGCCTTCTCCCTGAACTGAGCAAAAAACCTCTTTTAAAGGGGCTGTCCTTGAAATCATGGTTTAGACGACTCCAAGGGGGCGGGATTTTCGAAGATCTTTTTCAATGTCCGCCATTTCCCGAATATATTGCTTTCCAAGTTCCCGCATGAGTTTATTAAGGGCCTCCCCTTTTAACCCGGCTTCTTCTAGACTCCCATAAACCGGATGAGTCACATTAATTCCGAAGTGGATTTTCTGAGAAACTGCCGAAGTGCTAGCAATAGAAACCGTCAGTTTTTTTCCTCCCCAGAATAAATCATCTCCTTCCCTCAGGGTTAAGATTCCGCTTTTGGCAAGATACTCTTGGACTATGGATGTAAAGAGGCGCTGCCTTGCATAAACTAGTTTGAGGTTCCTGGAATCAAAATGTTCAATTATAAAACTGAGCATGTCTTCGGCCCAGATAGCTTCCTTTTGTCGTCGATCTTCAAGATCGATCATATGTTCTATTTTTACATTACAGGCTCCCCTGAATACGATTATTGAGTCTTCCTGTACCCCAAAATTATTATAGGCCCAAAGAGAAGCGATTTGACTTCCGTCATAGTCCGTTTTTTCTTTAAGGAGAATGCATTTCATAAAAATACCTCTTTTAGATTTATTTGCTGTTTTTATCCCGGTTGTTCAGGCCCTTTCTGTTTAAACCTCTAGCCTTTTAAAAAGCGGATCTTCAACTCCTAGTTCTTTAAAGGCTCTAGCTCTCCGAACACAGCTTTCGCAGCTCTTGCAGGGTTTTTTCCCTCCGTAATAGCAACTCCAGCTATATGCCAGTGGAGCTTTTGTTTCCAGGGCCCTTTTTAATATTTCGGATTTGCTAAAACCGCTTAAAGGAGTAAATACCCTGACTCTATTTTGGGTGGAATAAGCAAAACCTCTCTCTAAAGCCTTTACAAATTCCGGGGAATTATCCGGAAAAGTTTTGGCTTCTTCCCCGTTAAAGCCGGTTATTATGTATTTACAGTCCAGACTTTCGGCAAAACTTGCTGCAATATTTAACATAACTCCGTTCCGGTTAGGCACCCAGACAGCTTTTGCAGAAGCTTCGGTGCTTTTTGAAGGCTCTGCTTCCAGGATGTCTGTTTCCGAAAGGACGGGTATTTCCACATTTGAATTCACAAGAGCTGTATCCGTAATTTCAGCAAGCCAATCCAAGCGGATCACTTTATGCCGGAGCTTGAAATGCTCACAGATTTTGCGGGAATACTCAATTTCTCTTTCAGCAGCTCGCTGTCCGTAATCAAAGGAAAGAGCCAGTTCTAAATCCAAATTCCGAGATGCAATCGCAAGGGCTGCAACCGAATCGAGTCCACTGCTGAGTAAGGCTATAGCTTTCATTTTTAAACCAAAGGCTACTTTGTTATTCTTGTTTTTAAAAATTCATTCAAGTTCCAAGCCGTATTCTCCGGATGCTCTTCTGATGCTCTCCAGAGCTTACTGCAGTACTACCCAAAACTCATATATAAACTTAATTTCAGGGAAGAAGTTCCTTGAATCCTTAAAACTCTTTCTTGTAAAAGGGGATTTAAATCCCGGTTTTTGCTTTTTGAGCATTTGTTAAATACCTTAAAATCTAATCTTATAGAAGAGGTGGGTTGCTTTGATAGGAATTATGTCGGATTCGCACGACAACATGAAAGCAATAAAAAAAGCTGTGAAATTTTTCAATGAAAAGAAAGTAAAAGCAGTACTGCATGCCGGAGATATAGTTTCGCCTTTTACGGTCAGAGCTTTTCAGGAACTTGAGCCAAAACTCTATCTGGTTTTCGGAAACAATGATGGAGACCGGCTTCTTCTCTCAAAGTGGTTTGGAGATATTGGAGCTGAAATCTGCGGCGATTTTGCAGACCTTACCCTTGATGGGTTGCATGTTGCCCTTTTGCATGGCACAAACGAAGCTCTGGTAAAGGCTTTGGCTGGATCTGGAGATTTCGATGTGGTTGTTCGGGGTCATACTCATAAGCCTGGAGTCAAACTTGTGGGGAGTACGCATATAATTAACCCTGGAGAATGCGCAGGCGTGCTTTCCGGAAAAGCCACAGTCGCTATCCTTGAAGTTGCAAACCTGAATTTCGAAATCCTAAAGCTTAATGTCTGACAAAGCCTCTCTGAAACTGCAAAAGCCTGATAGCGCTCTTTTTTCGGCATTTTTTTTCTAATTCCGACAAAAGCGCTTAATCAGGGAGAAAGGTCTGATTTTGATTTATACCTTTGAATAAGTTTTAGAAATTGTTTGGTTTCTCGTTTGACATCTTCGCTGCAGACCAGTGCTGAAATCACAGCCAGCCCATCAGCTCCGTTTTCTATTACCTTCTCGCAATTTTCCTTATTTATGCCCCCAATGGCAACTAAAGGAATTTTTATAGCGGTTTTGATTTCCCGGATTTTTTCAGGTCCGATTCCTGCCCCTGCATCTTTTTTTGTAGAAGTATCAAAGATCGCCCCTAGCCCCACATAATCGGCTCCCTTTTTTTCAGCTTCGATTGCTTCGGCTCTGTTGTGGACAGAAAGGCCGATTATTTTTTCGGCTCCAAGCAATTTTCTTGCACAATCAAGCGGCATATCGTCTTGTCCTATATGTACTCCATCAGCTCCAGCTGCAAGAGCGACATCTATTCTGTCATTGACCAGAAATATTGCGGAGTCCCCGCAGATTTTTTTGATTTCTGAAGCTTCAAGAAGCATTTCTTTTGTGCTTTTATTTTTTTCCCGATACTGAACAAGCCTACAGCCTGCTCCGACTGCAGCCTTTACATCCGAAAGCGTGCCTTTCCTTGAAAGGGAAGAATCCGTAACAAGATAAAGGTCAAGCTTCTTTAAAAGATCCATTTTTGCTTTTATCTGTGACATGGCTCTCAAAGCTTAAACTTTCTCAAAATTGCTTCGGGCTTGGACTGTTTCTTCCGAAAGCTTGAAAACCTCATCGTAGAGCTTCACTTTAAAACTTCCAGGTCCATTTGAGGTTTCGGCTGCAAGTTCTCCTGCAATTCCAAAACAGCAAAGAGCATCTCTTGCAGCTTCGCAATAATCAGAATTTACCGCGGCAAAGGAAGCAATTATTGAGGCTGCCATACAGCCGGTTCCAACAATTGAGCCCATCAACTCATGCCCATTCCTTACAAGAAAGGTCTTTTCGCCATCGCTTATTATATCTTCTTTTCCAGTCATAACAACGGTACAGCCTTTTGATTTTGCAAGTTCTTTTGCAAGCTCTACAGGATCGGCCGCAATCGAGGTTGCTTCAACTCCTTTTGTTCTGGCATTTTCTCCGGCGAGTCTTGCAATTTCGGAATAATTGCCTTTGATTACATCAATACGGACAGATTCAAGGATTTTTGCGGCCATCTCGTCTCTGAATTTAGTGGCGCCAACTCCAACTGCATCAAGCACAACCGGAATTTCCTTCTCGTTTGCGGCGGTTGCGGAAAGAAGCATAGATTCTATGATGTCGAGGGTCAGAGTCCCTATATTTAGGACAAGAGCAGCTGATATTTTTGTCATATCTGCGCTTTCTTCGGGGGCATGGGCCATAACTGGAAGAGCTCCAAATGCTCTTGTCAGGTTTGCGCAATCGTAAATGGTCACCCAGTTGGTTATGTGGTGTACAAGCGGTTTAGTCTCTCGGATTTTTTTTAGTGAATTCTTCATAAAAATACCTCTGGGAACGTTTTTAACTGAAAAAGGCTTAGAGAGGTTTTGCAATTTCTTTTTTGACTATACCCCTTATAACGTATCTATTTTTCCGCTGTTTCGGCTCTATTTCCCCTAGTTTTCCCAAGCAAGCAGAAACTAGCTTTTTCTCCTAGCCTGACAAATGCAAAGCTTTTGCCTTTGAGCCTGTTCATTTTACGTAAAAATATTAAATTTAGAAAAAAGATTATAAAGTAAAAAGAGTTACAAATAGATAAAAAAGGTTAAGGATAAAAAAGGAAAAAGAAAAAGGTTAGTACCCTGCTTTTCCGTATTTTTCCCTCTGTTTTCCCGGATTTTTGCCTCGACTCCTTCTTCTAAAATCCCTTTTCTCATTGCCTCCATGTCCCTCATTTCTGTAGTTTCTTTTCCCATCTCTTCGGTAATTTCTCCCAGATCCCCCTCTCGAATTGCCTCCGTTTCTTTTCCGGGCGATTTCCACAAAAGGTTTTTTCCCTCTTTTTCTATTTTTGAATATTTCAACTAAACCTTTGGCCTGGGCTAAAGGCACGCTTATGAAGGAGAAGCGGGGAAAGATCTCAATATCTCTAATCTTCATATCTTCTTCTCCAGCTTCCTCTTTTATGAAATCGCAGAGTCTTTCTGGAGTTATCCCCTCGGCTTTTCCAAGAGCTACAAAAAGGCGAGCCATTCCTTTTTCATCCCCACAGAAATTGCTTTTGAGCTCGGCATAATTACTCTTGTCAAAGCTATCTTTAAATGAGTATTTTAAAAGCGCGGCCAGGATTTCTTTCTGAGGAAACTCTGCAAGCAAAGTCTCGCTCATTGTAAAAAAGTCTCCGTAATCCCCTTTATCCATAATGGTTTCAAGCTCGGTTTTAATCCGTCTTTTCCGGGCATTGATAACCTCTTCAATCTTTGGAATTTGGCTTTTTTTAATGCTGGATTTTGAGCATTTCTTTATATAACCTAGCCTCCGGAATTCTTTGTGGGTTACAAAAGTAATTGCTGTGCCCTGCTTGCCAGCTCTTCCGGTTCTTCCTATCCTGTGCACGTAGGATTCAGGATCCTGAGGAATTGAATAGTTTATAACATGGGTCAGATCCATTATGTCAATTCCCCTTGCAGCAACGTCGGTTGCTACAAGGATGTTGAGTTTTCGCATCCTGAATTTCCGCAGAATTCTTTCCCGCTCCTGCTGGGTCATATCCCCATTCAGAGCATCAGCTGCATAGCCGCGATCCCCGAGTTTTTGGGCAATCTGGGCTGTATCATTTTTTGTCCGGCAGAACACAAGCCCGTAAAACTCGTCTTCCATATCGATTATCCGGCAGAGAACTTCGAATTTATCGCTTTCCCGAACCTCATAATAGAGCTGATCAGTAAGCTTTGTTGCAAGCTCTTCTTTTGCAACAGCCAAATGTACATACTCTCTCATGTGCTTTTTTGCAATTCCAAGAATGGGTTTTGGCATTGTTGCAGAGAAAAAGAGCATCCTTTTTTCCGGGCAGGTTGCATTTAATATTTCTTTTACATCCTCGATAAAGCCCATATTCAGCATCTCATCGGCTTCATCCAGCACAAAATATGCGATGTGATCAAGGTTCAGGCTCTTACGCCGAATGTGATCAATAACCCTTCCCGGAGTTCCCACAACGATATCCACCCCACTTTTAAGCTCTCTGAGCTGTTTGCCCATGGACTGGCCTCCATAGAGAGGAATAATTTGCAGGGCTTTGTCTCCTTTAAGGGAATTTAATTCCTCAGAAACCTGGATTGCAAGTTCTCTTGTAGGAGTCAGAATGATTGCCTGAACACTTTTTGATTTTTCCGAAATTTTTTCAATAATCGGAATCCCAAAGGCCGCAGTCTTTCCGGTACCGGTCTGGGCCTGCCCGATAATATCAAGCTCGCCTTCCATAAAAACAGGGATGACCTTTTCCTGAATAGGGGTTGGTTCTTCAAATCCTTTTTTTTGAAGGGCTTTCAGGGTACTCTCAGAGAGTCCCAGAGACTCGAATTTTACTAGTTTTTCCATATGCTCACTCTAATTTGAAGAATTTACTTTCAAAGCTCACTGTGTTAAAATTCCACAGTGTTATATTTTGTAGTGTATAATACCACTAAATTAACATTTCATTGAATACGGCATCCTTTGCTGCCTTTTTCCTGCATTTTCAAGTGCCTTTTCAAGTGCATTTGTATTGCATCCCTAGCAGCCTTATTTTACGGCAAAGTTTAACCGGAGCCGATAGCAAGAGCCATCTCTTTGAAAGACTCTTCTCGCTTAGAGGTTCCGTAAGCTCTTATACAGATTTATTATGTAGATCTGTTATACTGCTTTGTTATACAGCTTTATTGTACTGAGTGCTTCCAGACCTCTTTTTCAAAGTCCTTTGCCGTACTTACGCTTGCTTTAATCAAAACCAGGCAACAGTTCCAGTTGAAAATGACAGGTCAGAATACCTGAACAGGCGGCAGTGTGTTTTCTTCAATACCGGAAAATATTTAAAATCCGGAGGCCGCAAACCGTGATTAAAAACCAGGAAAGTTAAGTATCGGTATTAACAAAACTTAAAGAGCAAACATATGACCTTTTTGTAAGTTCCGCTTATTACTTTAGCCTTCATCCCTGGAAGCAGACAGAAAAAGAGCTCTCTGCTTCAAACATAAGTTAACCTCTACTGGTTTTCCCAGTATATAATCTTTCTCTATTGTG
Source organism: Methanosarcinaceae archaeon (assembly GCA_028684695.1). Classification (GTDB taxonomy): domain Archaea; phylum Halobacteriota; class Methanosarcinia; order Methanosarcinales; family Methanosarcinaceae; genus JAQVBP01. Next base: position 10,346 of record JAQUFK010000039.1, read on the forward strand.
GAGAGGGATTTTTCAAAGTTCTAAAAGAATAAGAAATGAAAAGAAAAGAAAGCAAAGTTTAAGAGCTCAATGCCCAAAAAAAGAAAAAGCTTTTTTCTGCCTTTCGACAGAATGGCTTTTTCATGCGTTTTCGTAGCTGCCGGTTCCCAAAAAAACCAGCTTTGTCTCCATCGGAACTTCCCACCCATCTGGCAGGATTTCTTTTTTATCTTTTTCGATATTGATATTGTTAGGATCAAGGCCAGATTCTGCCATATATTCAAGAACCAGTTTTTCTCCCAGTCTGTTTGCAAAATCCAGAGCATCCTTGTAGAGATCAAAGTATTCTCTCCCTTTTTCGGAGAACACATAAAATGCCATGTCAGGGGCGGCCATTGATACAGGTCTGATAAGGATTTCTACCCTGCGCACTCCTTTGGCTGCAAGGGCTCCAACAGCATTTCCAACGCTTGCGTACTCAGGCACCAAGATTTCCGCCTCCAAGATCTTGCTCAGCTCTTCTTTATAGGCAACAACAGGGCCTCCGATCAGGACTACCGGAACTTCCACCTTGAACTTAAGGGGAGCGGAAATGTCAAAGCTTTTCCGGATTTCGCTTTTCTCAATTCCTTCAAGGAAAAAGGAAGCAAGATCTGAGGCCATGTTCTTTGCAAATTCCTGCTTTACATATTTTGCAAATTCGGCCGCAGAGTGTCCTCCAAAAAGCGCTCCTAAGCGCTCTGCGCCGATTGTGGAAGCTGCCCCTTCCCATTGGGAATAGTCCCCAAGTACGTGAAGCGCATCTGTAGGCGTAAAGCCCACAGCCTGAATCAGGCGTTTTTGGAGCAAACTTTCAAGGTACATAGAGGAAGGATAAGTTCCCATCCGGTTGTAGATTTCAGTAATCGAGGTTGGAGTTTCTCCAATCGCATTCAGTAATTTTTTCTCCCCTTCGCTGATTTCAATAGGCTTATACCCACTTTTATAGTAAAAACTCGTAGGCTGAATATTGGTTCCCAGAATCCCTTTTGAAGGAATGGGATTTGCTTTCAGAAGTTCCAAAAAATCGGGGTAAAGGACTGCAGCTCTACAAAGAGGGACTACTCTTCTGGGTCCAATATGGGTTTTCTTTCCTTTGACCCAGACGTGGCTATCTCCTCCCATAGCCGAAGTTTCCATTTTGATTGCCCTGACTCTTGTTTTCCAGCCTCCGACAATGGCTCCTTCCTCACTCATTTCCGGAAGGCCGTTTTTGATAAGGGAAATATCTGTGCTTGTTCCTCCCACATCAATCATGGCGCAAGTTTCGTTTTTACTTAGAAATGCCGCGCCTACAAGGCTGCCTGCAGGACCTGAAAAGATCGATTCGATGGGTTTTTCAAGGGCTTTTTTTATTCCCACAACCGAGCCGTCACATTTGAGCATAAGGATTTTTGCGTCAATGCCCTGACTTTCACTTTCTTTTACCACGGTCTGCATGAATTTTTCAGAGATCGGAATTAGCTGGGCATTGAAAAAAGCGGTTATGGCCCTTTCATAGGCTCCGAGATCCTGGGACAGTTCATGGGCGCAGACCACAGGAAGCCCTGTCAATTCCTGAATTGCCTTTTTTACTTCCACTTCATGCTCAGGGTTCCTTATACTGAAAAAAGCCGAAACCGCAAAAGCAGAAACCCTATCTTTTACTTCAAGGGCGAACTGCTTTACGGCTTCAAGGTCAAGAGGAGCTGCTCGCTCTCCATTGTATTTGTGCCCCCCGCTTACTTGAATGTAGTGAGAAGTAGGGAGTTCCTGGGTAATGTCGTAGTTACCTACAAGGATCAGGCCCACGGGAAAACCCGTACCTTCGAGGATGGTATTGGTGGAGAGGGTTGTGGAAACGGAGATTACTTTTACGTTTTTCACATACTCTGCCTCAAGTCCTTCAATTGCGTTTTTGATTCCTTCAAGAGGATCAGGATAGGTGGTAAGGGCTTTGCTTGCAGCAATTACCGCATCATCTGAATTTCTAACAATTACCGCATCGGTGTAGGTGCCTCCTGCATCAATGCCAAGGCTGTAGTGCATCTTAAATAACTCCTTTTTTAGTCCTGTTCTGCTTCCCAGGTTTTTTTATAAGTTTAATAAAATAAACATTCTATCAAATCTTGTTTTCAACTCCCTTGAGCGGGAGGTCCAAAGCAGAATTAAATTATAACATTCCTTAAATAAACTTTACTAACTTCTTTTGTCGCTGTTAACATATTCAAAATGGCTCCTGAATATGTTTTTGACACTTTGAAAAAATCAAAATCAAAATAAATTGTTTCTATTCAAGCCAAATATTCTTAAAATAAAATTGGGGCAAACAAATAAGATAGGGGGTCGAACAAGGCCTTGCGTTTAGAATTATTTTTAACTTGTCATAAAGTTAAGCGTAAAGTATAAAATAAAAATCCGTGTAAAAATAAGCTATTTCTAAGCAATATTTTCCTAATATTTAGTAAAGTTTTGTAGCCCTGTTCGAGGCCTACATTTCTAAAAATTGGCCAATTTATAAAACCCAATAAATCTGATTCAAACGATTGGTCGATTTATAAAAACCCCAATAAAAACGGAGGGTATCCATGGATCTCTGGACAGTTATAAACGGCCTAATCTACCTTGAAGCCTTTGTTTTTTTCGGCTGGGTTCTGGTGGATGCAAGCAAAGCCTGAAAGGCAAAAAAAGCTTTCAATAAAATCGGAAAAGCTCCCTGAAATTCTGGGAGCTTTTTCTCTCATTTTTAAAAAGCTTTTCTAAACGAAATTCAAATTGTTTTTGCTTTTGTTATGTTAAAGCCCGTAATTTCTAGCTTACCGCTTAAAGGATCCCTGTAGGCAAGGTTTGAGATACTAGAATAATAAGAAAAGAGTTCTTTGCCCCATTTTATTGCGTTTGCTTCGTAGCTTAGAAGGATTGTGCCGTCAAACCTGCCTTTTTTATCAAAAAGCCAGAGCGCCATAAATCTGTCCGTTACCATCAAAGCGATAGGGCCTATATGCCCGTCATGTAATGAGATATTTACGTTTTCATGAACCAGAAATGCTTCCATCTCTTCTGGAAACTCTTCTATTAATTTGTTGAATATGTTTTCCGTGACTACGTAATTTAGTTTCAGGTTTTTTTCAAGCAAATTTGAAAATAGGGGAATTGTTTGCGATTGGAAAGTGGAGCTTATCATCATTAGGTACCTTGAGGCCATAATATTGTCTACAATTACGGGATGATAATCAAAAAGATATTCTCTATCAGCTTCAAGCAGTTTGCAATGTTCCAAATTTCCAATCCGGTCCCGCATATGATAGGGAATTTCACTCAGATCCCTTGTCTTCCAGTAATCGAGATTTTCAACATAAATATTTATGATATCCAGCAATTTATCAAGTTTCTCAACTATTAAAACGCCTACATCCGAAAGACTGTATAACTCCTCTTCGGGGTTATATGTTACAAGATCCCATTTTAGAAGTTTTTTCATCTGAGGCATTAGAGCACTTGAGTTTACCTCCAGCTCTTTTTTAATATCATCAATGTTTTTGGCCCCCTTTTTAAATAACAGGATCAAAATATTTTTTCGTTTTTCCGAGAGAAATATTGTCTTAATCAAGCATGAACAATCCACGTACATCACCCCAACAATGTAAAACCTAATCTCATTTAAAAGTGAAATGCAAAGATAAAGACAAATAAGAGCCTTGATTGCCACAACCCTTAAAATCGGCAATATAATATGTAATTAAATAAATAATTTGCTTTAATATATATTGTATATAGTTATAAATAAATACCTATTTGTAGCGAATCAAAATGTATATAAATATCGCTCCTTTAAAAAAAATAAAAATAGAATTCTATTATTAACCCTTGAGCTTTCCTCTCTAAAAATAGTAATAATTGGCCTCAGCCTTCTTTGCCAGGAGGTATGTGGCAAAGGAGGCTTTTGAGGTAAATTCTGAAAAACCTGGGTCCAGCTAGGAGAGGGTAAGAAATGGAAAACCCCAAATCCCACTTGGAATTCGCCTTTGATTTTTCAGAAGTTGGAACCTGGGTTTTTAAACTGAGCCGGAAAAATGGCAAATCCGTAGCTTAGAATCGAATCCTGTAGGTTCCAAATTTTGAAAAGATCTCGATAACTCTGCCTTACTCTGTCTTTTAAAAAGCAAAGAAAGCCTTGTTATCAGCGTGATTTATTTGGAAAATTTTAATCCTTTTCAACCCTTATCAACCCTTTTTAAGTCTCATTTCAGGCGTTCAAGCGTAATACTCGTCCCTTGCCTCTACTAAAGCTTTTACGTTTTTCAAGGGGGTCATAGGGGCAATTCCACACCCTGGAGCTAGAACCTCAATTCCTTCCTCAAGCGC
>JAQUFK010000040.1 GCA_028684695.1 Methanosarcinaceae archaeon
AGGGCTTGCCTGTAGTATTAAAACCGTCCGATTCAATACAACAAATGAAACTGAGGGAATTCAAATAAAAGTTGAAGTTTTGAATAAATCTTCAATAAATGAATCCGAACTGGATTTTTCAAAAGCTTCTGTATACCAGTATCTTGATATCAGCTTTAATAATAAGACCTTGGTAAATGAGGAAAGCAAGAATCGGAGTATTGAATTTAGAGTTTTAAATGAACTTAAGGGAGGGTCTCTGATTGTAAATACCGTTTATCTTAAACACCGGCGCACTCAAAAGTGGGAATCTTATAAACCAGAACTTTTAGGAACTGACAAAAACTATTCCTATTTTATTGTAAGAAATATCTCAGGGTTTTCTCCTTTTGCAGTGATCTGTAATTATAAATATGGTTCAGCTACTTCCAATTTAAAGGAAAACGGGGATAGAGGGCTTCCTGCATATCTAAAAAGGCTCTTGTTCCAACAGAATGCGGAAAATATAGAACAGGATTCTGAATCCGAAATTTCTGAAATTAGCGCCTCTGAAAAAACAGCTATTTCAGAAAATAAAGCAAAAAGCCTTGATCAGGAAGCTGAATTCAATAAGAAAAACATTAATGAAAGTAGAGAGGGTAGAGCCCAAAGCGCGGATAGCAATAAATTAAGAGGAATTGGAATAAGCTTGCTTTTCTTGATAGTTGTCTTGTTTTTCCTCTTTAGAAAGAAGAAAGATAATGACAAATAATAAGAACTAATCTTCTTGATCAAGAAGGAGTAAGGTATTTGAAGTCTTTCCTAAGTGGAAGCATTCCATAATCAAGAATTCGTATTGAGACTTTTAGTCTCAATACTACTTGATATTATTTATAATAAAATACTAATGATTGGATTGCTTGCAACAGGGATTTTGTAATGAAAATTTTTCTATAGAATTAATTATCAATATTATTCTTCAAGTTGCTTTTTACTTAAGCTTCGGATCCATAAATACAATAACAAAGACTGCCGTAAAAGAGTTTTATGCCCCCTTCCTTAATCGAGCTTTTATTTCGGTCGCAACTGAGACAAAAACTCCTTTTTCTCTTAAAAAGAAAGCCAAGGACAGGAGCTGAAATACAAAATTTATTTCATGAAAATTTGGTTTCTGTTCAGCTTCAGCTCAAAGTCCTGATGGAATCCGAGCTGATTTTTAAAGTAAACGGAGTCTATAAACTTTCCCGGATAGGGGAAGTTTTGGTCTGGAAACAGCAGGGTTTACTGGAGTTAGTTAGGGTTTTTGAGAGCAATTCCAAATACTGGGCAAAGCGTGATCTGAGCGCGATTCCTCTTTTTTTGCGCAAAAGAATTGGAGAAATTGGGCCCTGTGAGCTTTTTGAGCCTGAAAGCGCTCATATGTTTGAAACTCCCAGGTATTTTGTGGAAAAGCTTGCAGCCTCAAAAGAAGTCTTGACTTTTGTATCTTATTTTCATCCTGAAGCGCCTTCTCTTTATGCAGGGCTTGTTAAAAGGGGAGCAGAGCTAAAACTCTGCATGAGCAAAGAAGTTGCAGTTCGCCTTTTTGAAAATTATCCCAAAGAGACTCAAATTATGCAAGAGGCTCCAAATTCGGAATTATTGCTTTGCTCAAAACCTGTGAGCTTGCCTTCGCTTGTAGTGACTGATTGTTTTATGGCCCTCAAGCTTTATGAAGTGGATGGGAGGCCAAAAGATCAGTTGCTTTTCTCCTCTGAAAAAAGAGCTCTTCTCTGGAGCAGAGAGCTTTTTATATATTATATGGAAGCTTCAAGCCCTCTATTTTAATAGGGGGCCCTCTCTATTTTTAATATGGAAAAAGGAGAAGAAAAAAGGGGTAACAATGAGGTATAAATGAGGTATAAAAGAGGGGGTTTGAAAATGGAAGTTCAGATTAGACAAATTCTGCTTGCAAGCGATGGTTCGGAAAATGCCAGAAAAGCGGTTTTTTATGGAATAGAACTTGCAAAACTGACCGGAGCCCGAGTCCATGCTCTATACGTCATTTCTGATAAGCATGCTACAAGCACGCGAAAGCTTATGGGTTGGACTGAGGCCGTTGAAAAATATTTGCTTGATAGAGGAGAAATCGCAACTTCGAATATTGAAAATATTGGAAAAGAGTCCGGAGTTCAAGTGAAGTCCGTATTTTTAAAAGGGGATCCTGCAAAGGAAATCCTAGCTTATGTGGAAAAAACAGAAATTGACCTGATAGTAATTGGCAGTCTGGGCCTGACAGGAATTAAGAAGTTCCTTTTGGGGAGTGTGACCGAAAAGGTTCTCAGACATTCAAATATACCCGTAATGGTTGTAAGATGACGCGTTTTTGCTCAAGCTTCTCCGGAAAAAGAAGGGAAATCCTTAATTAAGTTTGAAGGTATTATCAGGCAACTCTTTTCCCTCGGGATTATTCTTAAATAAAGATTTTCACCTGAGCGAAATTTTCAGGGTTTTTTCGGTGAGGTTTTATGAAATTTTGGTTAATTAAATCCGCAAGTACGCTTGAAGATGAAGCCGCGATTCTTGAACATAATGTTATAAACCTTGGCTGGTCCGAATTTTCAGACTTTTCTGAAGTTAAAAGTGTCGATCAGGTAAAAGAAATTATGCTTGAGAAGTACCCTACAATGATGGAAGAACGCTGTGAGACCTGGGCTCAGGAAATTTATAGTTTTGTTCGGGAAATAAGGCTCGGCGATTTTGTTGCTGTGCCCCTTAAGGCCAGAAAAGAGGTGCTTTTCGGAAAAGTCAGGGGGGAATATGAGTATCGGCAAGTCAGTAATTTCATAAACCATGTCCGAAAAGTCCGATGGCTTAGGCTAATTTCCAAAGGGGATTTTGAAGCCGAGTATGGGGTAGATCTTAATGGCGAAGCAGCTCTTTTTGAAATTCCTGCAAAGCCTGAAAATATAGCTGGTATAGTAAATACAAAAAGTGCCGAAACTCTGCTTACCGAGCTTAGCTTCGGGCTTGAGGATCTCGCCTTCTTAAGAGAGCAGTTGGAAGGGCTGGTAGAAAAGTTAAAAGAAGCAGAAGAGCTTTCGGAAGTGAGGAAAATTGCCCTTGAAATGGAAAAAATGCTAAAAAAGCTCTGAACCTAGTAAATTTTCTTCCTCTTTTTCTGGCCTCTGTTTAGCTCTGTTTAGTCAAGAAAAACAGAGGCAAAAGCCCGGGTTTTAATCCCTGGCTTTTCCTCGTTTAATAGGCCTTTTTTTGCAGAATTTACCCCAATGCATACCTTTTTCTCTTCTTTTTTCTTTTCTTCTTCTACTCTTTTTGGTTTTTCGTATTTTATTCGTTTGGGTTCCCTTTTATTTTGAGGCTCTCTTTTTTCTGAAGGGAAGGCTCCTTTTCTTTAGCCCAGTGTCCGGCCAGAAAAGCTCCAGAAAGATTGTGCCAGATGCTGAAGATAGCTCCCGGAAGGGCGGCAACTGCCGTAAAATGTTTTATCGAAAGGGCCACACTCAAACCGGAGTTTTGCATTCCAACTTCGATGGCTAAAGTTCTGGCTTCCTTTTCACTGAGTTTTAGGGCTTTTGCAAGGCCGTAACCTCCTGCAAGCCCTAGGCCGTTGTGCAGAATAACCGCAAGCAAAACGAGTGGGCCTATCTGCTCTAGGCTTGCCTTGTTAACCCCTATAATAACTGCAATTATAATCACGATTAAAAAGGCTGAGATTGCAGGAAAAACATCTCTAATCTTTTCAATACGGTTTCCAAGCATATGGTTTATCAAAAGGCCAAAGACTACAGGCACAAGCACGATTTTTACGACACTTAAGAGCATTCCTATTATGTCCACTGGGACAGTTTGCCCTATATAAGCCCAGGTCAGAAAAGGGGTTGCAAGGAAGGCTACAAGAGTGGAGACTGTGGTAAGCACGATTGAAAGCGCTACGTCTCCTTTTGCAAGGTAACAGATCACATTTGAAGCCGTGCCTCCAGGGCAGCAGCCTAAGAGTATAAAGCCAACCATAAGTTCTGTGGGAATGCCCAGTGTCAAACAGATGATCCAGGCAATAAAGGGCATGAGGGTGTATTGGAGCAGAGTACCTAGCAGGACTACAGAAGGCTTTTTTAAGACCGCAAGGAAATTATTTGCAGAAAGGGTTATGCCCATTCCGAGCATGATTAGACTCAGAAAAGGCACTATCAATCCTTGGTAAGGCGCAAAGTGCGCCGGGAATATATATGCTATGGCGGAGAGAAGCACCGCCCAGAGAGGGAAGAAGGCTGTGAATTTCTTAAGCATTGAATAACTCCTTTTTTCTATAGGAAATTTAGATGCTCAGAAGGATTTCATCCAAAAAACAGCTGCAGTAAAAAGCTTGCGAATTTTATAACTAAATAATTGGCCTTTTAAGAGTTTTTTTCCGGGTTTGAAATTCCAATCAAAATAAAAAGAATGGGTTTGGCAAATCCAAATTTATATACCAAATTTATATACCAAGATGAAATATCTCTTTAAAAATATACCTATTTCTTGTCGATTAATAAGTAAACTTTACAAAATATATACCAAATCTCTTATATCTCATTTTCATTATATTTTTTTCCTTTTCTTTTTTCCTTTCTTCTTTATTTTCTGTCTTCCGTCGGTCAGCTATTATATATACTTTCCTGAAAATACTATTGCTCCATGAGACTGGATGCATATCTTGTGGATATGGGCTATTTCAAGTCCAGGGCCAGAGCCAAGGCTGCCGTCCTTGCCGGAAGTGTAAAGGTCAACGCTAAGGTTATAAAAAAGGTATCAAAAGATGTTTCTTCCCTTGATGAAATAGAAGTTGAAGCAGGGCTTGATATGCCGCGGGGCTATTTCAAGCTGAAAAGGATTCAGGCCGAAAGTGGAATCTTAAAACCCGGAGATCGGGTGCTTGATCTTGGTTCAAGCGCAGGAGGTTTTCTTAGTTTTGCCTCGGAAAGCGTGGCTTATATAAAGGGAGTCGAGTTCAGTCGGGATTTTCGAAGTGAATTAGGAAAAATAGCTTACGAAAAAGAAAACGTCGAGGTTATGTTCGGGGATGTTTTTTCCCTGCCTTTGAAATCCATTTCTAAGGAGCCTGTAGATGTCATTCTCTCGGATATGACTCTTGAGCCTGAGGCTGCTATAAAAGCTCTTGAGAAAGTTTTGCCCCTCCTGAAACCGCAGGGAAAACTCCTTCAGGTCTTCAAAATGCAAAAACGCAAAAATCCAAAGCCAATTTTAAGCAAAATCGAAGCTCTTGGTCTTGATATTCTGCAAGTGATTGAGTCTGAAAAACAAGAAATTTATGTAATTGCGAAAAAGAGCTTGTAAAAATCTAAAACCGGAAAAAGTAACACTGTGATATATATTTTAGGTAATGGAAGCCCTGTCCGCCTTTTTGCTGCAGGGCTGCATGGGGAGGAATGGAAGGATACCTCCTGCCTCCTTGAGCAAATCCTTTGTATGGGAAAAGAGCTAAAAATTCCCAATAGCGGCACACTTGCCCTTTTACCTCGGGTCAGTACAGGAAAATACCTTTCAACGCTTGACAGGCGTTACTATTCAGGTCCCGGAAAACTTCTCCTCAGCGCTCTTAAATATCTCAGGCCTGAGATCTATATCGAAGTGCATTCATATTCGAAAAAGAATTTTGAAAACCTTACTGGAAAAGCTCGAATAAAAAGAAGGGGAGTTCCGGCTTTTAGTGTTTTAAAAGAGGGCGTATTGCTAGGATCGGTTTCTCCTTTTATAAGACAGTATTTCCCAAAAGAGGCTCTCTGCCTCACATTCGAAGTTGAAAAGGAAAACCTTGCCTCAAAGCAGTTTGCTTTACATTTCCTTACACTAATTGGAGAGATGCAATCCAAAGCAGAGTTTCTTGAATTTTTGAAAAAGGATTTTCCCAAGCAGGCTGAAAAGGCAATTGAGGACTATAGGCGTTTTTACGGAGAACTGTAATCATTTACAGAGTGAAAGCTCTCTAATAAAAGCTAAAAAGATACGGAAAAAGAGCCGATACTTTTAATACTTTATACAGCTGCTATCTTTTGATGTCCGGCAAAATACGCACATATCTAGAACTGATAAGGTACGGCAACTGCCTTATGGCAGGTTTTGCAGCTCTTATAGGTCTGGCAATAGCATTTAATATTTTAAGCGGAGCAAATCCAGAAGTGTCAGGCTTTAAGGAAAGTCCTGCAGCGTCCTCTGTTCTTCTAAATTCTTTCTCTATTCTTGAAGCAGCCCTTGTTTTTCTTGTGGTTTTTCTGGTTTCTGGAGCTGGAAATGCCATTAACGACTATTTTGATGTTGAAATTGATGCCATTAACCGACCCGAGCGCCCAATCCCCTCTGGAAGAGTAGGAACAAAAGAAGCTCTTTCTTTTTCCCTTTTCCTCTTTGCCCTGGCAAGTGCTCTGGGTTTTTTGATAAATCCTATTTGCGGCTTTATCGCTCTTTTTAACTCCCTGCTCTTAATCTTCTATGCAAAAACCCTGAAAAGCACTCCTTTTTTTGGGAACCTGAGCATAGGCTATCTTACAGGTTCAACCTTTTTATTTGGAGCTTCAATCTTTGGTTTCAAGGGGCTTAAAGCTCTTGCAATCCTTTTCTTGCTGGCAGCTCTTGCGACTACGGCTAGGGAAATTATAAAGGATATTGAAGATATGGAAGGGGACAAAAGGGAAGGAGCTGACACGCTTCCCCTTCGCATAGGGGCCAGAAAGGCCGGATTTTTTGCAGGGTTTATAGGCTTTCTTGCAGTTCTTTTAAGTCCTCTTCCCTATCTTATGGAAGTTCTTGGCTCTCGCTTTCTCTATCTGGTAAGCTTTGCAGACTTGGTTTTTTTTGCAGCCATCTTTCAGTTACTCGCAAAAAAGAATCCTACAAAAGCCTCCAAACTCTTTAAACTTGCAATGCTCCTTTCCCTGATTTCTTTTCTGGCAGGAGCCTGAATAATTTCCAAAATCGCAAATAGAGCTTTAACAGATCGGAATTTTCCCAGCCGCAAGTTCCATGCAGAAAGCCTCTATATTTTCAAGTTCTTTTTCTATAAGTTCGGAAGCTTCCGCTTCCACCTCCTTTATAGCGCCCTTTTTCATAAGAAGCTGGGCGGTGGCTATCTGCGGCATATCGATTGGGGTTCCGATTTCACTTAAAAGCCAGACATAGACTTCTTCAACTTCAGGAATCTCTCTGTAAATCTGAGCTGCGATTCTGTGAGAAAGTACGTTATAGATTTTTCCGATGTGGCTCACCGGATTTTTTCCAGCCGCAGCCTCGCTGCTTACGGGCCGGTTTAAGGGAATTATTCCGTTTACCCGATTGCCTCTTCCGACCTGTCCGCAATCGGCATCTTCGGCCGAGGTTCCGGTTACAGTTGTGTAGATTCCGTCCATTCCCCGCCCGTGTAGGTCAAGAGTGTTAAGAGAAACTGTGGGGTTTAGAGGCCACTCGAATTTTGTTTTTGAGCTTTCAGCTTCCGCATAAGTTTTTGTAAATTCTTTAATCTGCTCCAGAATTTCGGCTTTTTGCCTAAAGTAGGCTGCTTCTGAGTCTACAAAACGGTCCACAAGGCCGAGGGCCACTGTCAAGTGAAGTTTCGTATTTTGCCGAAGTCCCATGAGCTTGATATCTTCTCCGGATTCTGGATATTCTTTTTTGAATTTTTCGGAGTTTAGGTATTGCTCACACTCAAGTACAAGCCTCTCCGTGGGGCTCATAGGCGCATAACCAACGGCTGCAGAGGTATCGTTTGCCCCAAGAATTTTCTGCCCCCGGCTAAAAAGATCGGTAAGCTCAGCCGAGCCTTTTTTTAATTCTACCTGATAGCCTAAACTTTCAGGCTCTACAAATCGCAAATTTTCAGCTAACCAGGCCTTTGCGCTCTTTATAGCTATTTTCTCAACCTCAATTTCCACGCCCCCGGCCTCAAAGGTTGCTCTATCCCCAAAAATAAGTCGCATAGGCCTTTTAACTTGGCCGCCTCCAAATTGGCCTTCAACCTCTCCTGCAACAAGCAAGCCCTTATCGATGTTGTGGTGCAGAATAGCTCCAAATTTCTCTAGGTACTCGGCACAGAGGGCAACCGAAACCCGGTCCATTATGGAGTCGCAAATATAATCCGGATGCCCAAGCCCCTTTCTCTCAACGACTTCAACTCTTTGCCTCCAGCCTTCCGGAGCTTTTGATTCTTCTATTAAAATATTTCGCAGGCTCAAATCCCTTCCCCCTTTCAAGCTTATCCTGTTAAGTTTTGGGCTCTAGCCTTTTTTTTTGGATATCGTTTTCTTTTTGATTTCTTATGCTTTCGATTCCTTTTCCGTTTGGACTTTTTTCATTTTTGAAACAGGCTGAGTCTTTTTGGTGCCGATTCCATATCTCAAATACTCTTTTATAATCATAGGAAAAGTACTTGCGGGCACGAAACGAACTCCCAGCTGTTCCGCCCATTTTTCAATCCCGTAGTCGCTTGCAACAACGGCCGCTTCAAGCTCTTTGGCAAGAATAAGGACGTCTATATCCGGGGCACTGTCTAGGATGCCGTAGCGAAGAGCTGCTCGGTATTTGTTTCGAAATCTTCCTATGATACTGCCAATGACTTCTCGCTCGATTTCTTCTTTCTTCTCTTTATTCTGACTCCCGGGTTTTTCCAGAAAAAGACATTGAGAGGCAGCTTCCCATATGGCATCTTCTGCAACTCCCATCCCCCGATTAATTCTTTCCCGCATATGAGAGACGTATTCATGGAATATTTGAGACGTGAGATCCACTCTGTAGCGGTCCGGAGACTTTTTTACAAGCCAAGTATCGATCTTTGCCATAACTTCCCGATCACAGCTGTTCCGGCTTGCGAATTCATACATTTCTTTATATACCGATGGATATGGAACATAACAGCTAATTCCAAAATTTAGGCGGGCATCTGCTATGAGCTCAAGAATAGTTTTCATCCCTTCACAGAGGTCTGGCTGGCCTATTACCTCTCTGGCTTGCAGATCTGTCAGAGCTGTCGTATCCAGGACGAACCTTTGTTTGAGCATTTCGCCGTTTCCCACCATGAGTTTGCTCCTGCCAGATGAATTTGATCTGGCTTTTCCCCTTTTCATACAATATGGGGGAGGGCTGATATAGCTTTGGGAAATGAGGGTCTCAAAGACTTTATTAATTCTAAATCTTAACTTCTTTTTTTGAATAAAATAGATAACTGTATATAGTTTTAAATCTGATATTTAATCAGGGATATTGAAAAGAGCAGTTTTAAAAACCTGAATATCAATCGTTTTCAGAAACAGGTTGAAAACGCTCTGATATGAAACGGGTTTCTTAAACGTTTCTGGAATTGCCGGTTAGGGCTGTTTTCAGAATCAAATTGATTTTTTATATTAGACTTTGTCCTCCCGTTTTATGAAGTTTGTCCCTTTTGATATAGCTTTCCACGGCAATTAGCTTCCCCTTGCCCAGAGCTTTGGTTTTTGAGAAAAAAGGGGGTTTGTGTTTGCCTGGAATAAAAACGGCCACTTAGCGATTAGAATCTTTTCCAAAGCTGGAAAAGCCAGCTCCGGGAAAGGATTTCTTCAATAGACCCTTTGAAAAAGGAGGAAAAAGAATGTCTGAATATTGCAATATATGTGGTCGGAAATTGAGGATGGACACTCAGGTCGTAGATACCAGTCTTGATATGAGGCCAATTCCTTTCAATGAAGTACAGGGCGATAATTCTGACCTTATTTGCATTGATTGTGCAATTGAGGCTGTCGAAAATCCCCCTATTGTATGCTCTAGGTGCGGCCAGCCAATTGAATTCAGTGAAAAAGTTTATGTCTTCGAAAAAGCCGTTGCAAAACCTGCAGGCCCTTTGATTAAGGAAGAGAAAAATAGTCTTGAAGACCGCCACCTCTGTGGCTCCTGCTTTGACGATATAATGGGGGCGGATCCGGAAGATGAGGATGCTTCCATGCCGGAGAAAGAGTTGAATCTGCGAGTCCTTTTCGCCTAAGCCTAAAACTGTTTTTCACTCCTTTTATTATTCCTTTTTCTAGCTTTTCTTTGCTATTGGTACTTTTCAAACTCAGGCTCCCTTTTGGAAATTGATTGAGAGCTCAAAGCTAGGAAAAGAGCTCTCAATCGATAAAACCCCCATTCCAAAGAATACTCCCCCATATTCTTTGAAAAATACAGGTACATTTAATTCTATGTACAATAATTCTTAATGCCAGAGTTGCATATATAATAAATTCTGCCAAATTTTTGATCCTTTATTATATTTTTTTCTTTCCTAAGGGTTTTATTTCTTTAAATTTTTTGACCACTTTGAATTTTTTAATAGCCCTTCTTCTTTTTAGCTTTTTGAGCCCTTTACTGGATTCATCTAATTCATGCTTTTGTAATACTTTCGTATCTGACCTTGGCTCTTGTGATTTTTGGAATCTCTCCCCAGATGCCAATATACTCTCCCTGAACAACGACTGCTCCTTTAATTTCCGATACCCCTTTTACAACTTCAAAGGCTTGCTCAACTGCTTCTTTTCCTATCCCAACAGCATTTCCAAGGGCTGTTGCGCCCGAATCGGCTAGCGATACATCCTCGGAAAAAACAATTGCAGCATCTGCCATCCCAAAACTTATGGAAGGGCCTACGGTTCCAGCGGAAGTGCAAATTCCAGTAATCGTTTTTCGAGGTTCAAGGATAAAACCCAGATTTTTTATGGGGGACTGCCCGGCATAGATTCCAACCACAACAGGCCGGTCATTTATAAGAGCAATATCGCCTCCGTTATCCACAAGGGCATAAGAAGCTCCGGCTTTTTTCATTGCCTCAACCGCAAGGGCTGAAACCGTCCCTGCAACTGCACTCATGGGTCCGATTCCCATTTGGCTTCCGGCTTTTTCCATCCTCCGAACAATTTCGGGAGCGTTTTTCGGGCAGGGATAGGGGTCGAGGGTTAGTTTGAAAAAAGGATCCTCCTTTATATAATTCTCAAGTTCGCTTCGGTGAAAGCGAATGGCCTCCTTTGCAGCCTCGATATGGACCGTTTCCTCGGCCAAAATCGTGACTATGGTTTCTTTGAGCTGAAAGTGTTCTTTGATCGGAGGTTTTGCAGCTTTTTTCATATTTTCCATAATTCTGCTCTGGGAGTTCTTCTCTTTTTAAAAAAGAAAATAAAGAGCCAATTCTGAGACCTCTTTCTCATAATGGCTATTGATATTTTTTCCCAAATAGGAATTTTTACACAGCCTCTTGTTTATTCAGGCCTCTTTAGAACTGGAGTTTTTTCATCCTTTCAACCGCTTCTTTAAGCCTTTCAACTGGCTGGGT
Organism: Methanosarcinaceae archaeon; assembly: GCA_028684695.1. GTDB lineage: Archaea > Halobacteriota > Methanosarcinia > Methanosarcinales > Methanosarcinaceae > JAQVBP01. Next base: position 11,282 of record JAQUFK010000040.1, read on the forward strand.
CAGCGCAAACCTGATAAAGCCTTCTCCTGCAGCTCCAAAACCTACGCCAGGGGTTGCAACGATTCCTGCTTTTTCAAGAAGGGTTTCTGTAAACTCAATAGAGGTATAGCCTTTAGGGACTGGGGCCCAGATATAAAAAGTGGCCTTCTGAGGTTTTGCCTCAAGCCCCATAGATTTAAGCCCTTTGATAAGGATATCTCGTCTTTTCCTGTACACCTCGTTTGTTTCAGTTACACAGGCTTGCGACTCATTCATGGCAGCAGCTCCTGCAAGCTGTATAGCATCAAAGGTTCCAGAATCGATATTGGATTTAACCTTATCAAGCCCCTTTATAAGGGCTTTATTTCCAGCTGCAAAGCCAATTCTCCAGCCGGTCATGTTATAGGTCTTAGAGTGAGAGTAAAGCTCAATTCCTATATCCATCGCCCCTTCAGCTGCAAGGAAGGAAGGAGCTTTATATCCGTCAAAGACGACCTGACAATAGGCGTTGTCATGCACGGCAATTATCTCGTTTTTCTTGCAGAAGCGAACAACCTTTTCAAAAAAGGCCATATCCGCAACGGCTGCAGTCGGGTTGTTCGGGTAATTGAAGAAAAAGAGCTTTGCTCTTTTCAGGATATCCGCAGGGATTGCGTCAAGGTCAGGCAAAAAATTGTTTTCGGCCTTCAGGGGCAAAGGATAGGGCTCTCCACCGGCAAAAAGGGTTCCGATTTTGTATACGGGATAGCCTGGATCCGTATAGAGGACAACATCTCCTGGGTTTACAAAAGCGAGCGGAATGTGGGCTACGGCTTCTTTGGATCCGATAAGGGTCAGGATCTCGCTCTCTGGATCAAGCTTAACTCCTTTGTAGCGCTCACACCAGTCGGCTGCAGCCTTTCTGAAGACGTAAAGCCCGTTGTGCGAGGGGTACCTGTGAGTCTTTGGATCCTTGACAGCTTCGCACATGGCTTTTACAATATGCGGGTGAGTGGGAAGATCTGGATCCCCGATTCCAAGGTCGATCACATCAAATCCTTTGGCTTTTACTTTGGCCTTGGATTCGTCAATCGCTGCGAAAAGGTATGGGGGTAATGCATTAATGCGCTCGGAATACATTTTATGAATCACCTGTTAAGGCTGATTTTTTAGTTTTTTAGCTCTATAAATTTAGTTGGCATAGTACGGGAATAGGAATATTAAAAGGTATGGGGAGAAGGAAAATGAGAAGCCAGAATGACTTCTTTTCTTCTTTTTCTTCTTCTTTTTACTCCTCAATGTAAATTGCAGGTCTGAGGGGCTCTGCAAACCTGGACTTTTTCTCAGGGTCATATTCGGGTTTATCGGCTTTGAATATTTCAAGCGAGCAGCCGATTTCCTTTTCTAGAAAACCTGCAGCTTCTTGCAAAAGCAGCTCTTCGTCTAGTTCCATGGCAGCCACAGCCTCGTAGCGTTCTGCTCCCCCACTCTTAAATTCAGGGATGAGTTTCTGGGCAAATTTCGGAATTTCCTTTCCAAAGCGCTTCATTTCAGGGTTTGCCATGAGCCGCTTTATAAGCGCTCCCACTTCAAGCGCCCCTTCAGCCTGAAGCTTGCAGGCGCATTTTACAGCTTCATTTTTCCAAGTGGGCGCAGTGTAAAGGTAAATTTTATTGGGCTTCATTTTTGTAACCCTGAGAATCTCTTCCACATCATTGAGGGTGTTTTTGACAAGTTCTTCTGCAAGTTCCGCTCCCTCATCCAGGAATTCCTCGGAATAGAGGGGGTAAGGAGCAAAGGAAATCGGATCTTTGTGCCCCATAGCTTCCCATATTTCCTCGCAAAGATGCGGGGTGAAAGGAGCCATAAGCCTTACCCAGTTATCCAGCACCGTGTAAAGCAGGGTTTTTCCGCCTCTTCTCTGGTACCACTTAACGTCATTAAACAGCAGGAAAAATGCGTTTTGTATGGCGTTTCGGGTTTGGATGGAAGCAAGAGCTGCATTTGTCTCCTTTATATAATTCTGGAGCCGGGAAAGCATCCAGCGATCAAGCTCTTTGAGTTCGACCTCAAGCTTTGCTCTTTCTCCATTTTCAATAAGGTCTTTTGCAAAATAGTAGAAACGATCAACCTGTTTCCGGGCAGAATCCACTCCAGCCATCTGCCAGTCCGCATCTTGGGTCTGCTCGGCGGTGGAGAGGATATACATTCTGGTTATGTCAGCTCCGTATTTTTCGACTGCACTTTCAAGGGTAAGAAGCGGGCCTTTGGACTTGCTCATTTTTTTACCCTCAAGTGAGACAAATCCGTTTACGGCAATGGAACGGGGCCATTGGGCTTCTTCAAAAAGGGCTACATGATGGAAGAGGAAGAAGAGCAGATGGTTTGGCACCAGGTCTTTTCCGGAAGAGCGCAGATCTACAGGATACCAATAGGCATGGTCCTCTCTGACCTCTTTTAGAATTTCAACTGGGATTCCGGTCTCAGCAGAAACGGCTTCGGGGTCTCCTTTTCCGAGGAAAGCATAATCGAAAAAGGAAAGGGTTAGCTGTTCAAGCTTGAGCTCTTCCTTTTCGATAAATTTGGCTACTATATAGTAGCTCATATAAATTGTGGAATCTCCAAGCGATTCGATTAGCCACTCTTTATCAAAAGGAAGCTTTGTTCCAAGCCCTTTTCTACGGGCGCAGGCTTTGTCTTTCAGCCAGTCGATCTTGTTTTCAAACTCTACTCTATATTCTGCCGGAATAATTTCCATCTGGCTCAGGCACTTATAGACTTTGTCTTTCCAGGCTGGGTTTGAATAATTCAGGAACCATTGGCCTTTTACCATATTCACGACACAAGGTGTGCCGCAGCGGCAGACCACAGGTTCGCTAAACTCATAAAAGATCTCTCCAAGCTTTGCTTCTAGCAGATCCCGGGTAAGCACGTCCTTGATCTTTGAGACTGCGTAGCCTTCGTATTTGCCGGTAAGGGCTTTGAGTTTTCCTCCATGAAATTCTCTTCGATAAATGATTTTTGTAGCTTCCTCAGCTTTTGGATCGGTCTGGGACTCAATTCCCATTTTTTCAACGATTTCTTTTGCAGGAAACTCTCCAAATTCAGGAACCTCAATCAGAGAAATTAGCTCGATTTCCCGCAGATTTTTCTCGATTCCAAATTCACTTAGATCAGCTTCATAAAGGTCACGGAGCGCAAGATAATCAAAAGGAGCATGGGCAGGAACACTCATGACAATTCCGCTTCCGTTTTCGGGTTTTACAAATGAGGCTGGAAGAGAGATTATCTCCTTTTCCGTAATTGGGTTTTTGAGCCTGATTCCTATTATA
>JAQUFK010000190.1 GCA_028684695.1 Methanosarcinaceae archaeon
CTAAACCTTCTCCATCTTCGGGAGCTTCTCCTGTATTATTCTCGCCTTCATCAACTGGTTCTCCATCCTGTCCGGTGCAACCGGCTGCAAAAACAACAGTCGCAAGCACAAGGAGCAGGGACATGATCTTTAAAATTTTGTTCATAATCCAACCTCTATATAAATAATCTATCGTAGATTCCACATATGTAAAAAAATGTGGGATAGTGTAGGTATGAAGCAGTAATCCCCTTAAAAGGTTTCTATTTCAGTAGATTTTTTATATAGTACCACAAAGAAGGAAATGCGATGGGGGAGACCGCTTTTAACATAAGCTAAAATAAAATTATGTTTATTTATATAGATTTCCCTAAAAAAACATCAATTTAAAAAAAGCAAGGGCTCTGTTCTAAAATGAAATAAATTATGAAAGAGAGGATTTGAAGGCTCCGAAAGCTTCTCTTTCATAATTTTATTTTAACCATTTATTTAAAGCGGTTTTTCCGGAGGAAAAATGCCAAAAATAAGAACCCAATTCCAGCAAAACTAATTTTGAAATCAGGAGTTTTTTTCGGGGATTCCTCTTTTTCTGCAGGTTTGTTTTCCGGGATCGTAGCTAAGGTTTTATTTTCAATAGGCTCAGAGTTTATTGAATCTCCGGTAATCGAATAAAGGGAAAAACCTGGCGTTTGGGCTTTGAAGTAGGCGAATTCTTCGTCTTCTCCTGTTTTCTCAGAAAGAAGCCGATTCCACTCTCCTGCATGGAATCTATTAAGGGCAATTGTACTTTCATCAATTTTGTTTTCTTTGATCCAGCTTTTTGCAACCTTAAAAGTTATGAAGCCCTTTTTTAGATTTTCCGAGCTTTCAAACCGCTCATTTCCAACCTTGATATTCATATAACGCAGGACAACTCCTTTAGGAGTTGAAAGCTCAGAAACTTCAGCCTTCTTTGCAGTATCCTTTATTTCGGCTTCAATTTCTCTCAGAGCCCTCTCAGGCTCAAGGACTTCTACCTGTGCCAACACAATTCCTGTGTATTTTTCAGAGGTAAAGCTAAGCCCTAGCACGCCTGAAGTCTCTCCCTTAAAAGTAAGCTGAGTTTCCTGCCCGACTTTGGCTCTTTGCTGTCCGGTTTCTACAGCCTGAACTCCTGAAGACTCGGAAGGAGGAGGAATATACCTAGGAGTATGCCCGCTTTCTCTAAAATTTTCCTTTTCAGGAGCAGGTATTTCTTTTAAAGGCAGAAAATCCGTAAAATTAGCTGTAAGATTGTATGGAGTGTCACAAATTCCGTCTTTATTTTCATCCGGGCAAAGCTGACTCCAGCCGGTGCCGTTAGGAGTTCCCCAGTAGTTTCCACCAAAATAGGGTCCGCCCAATATATTTTTTCCATTGGTTTTTGTAAGGTTCCACGTAAGGGTTTGACTTTCTGTAAAAAAATTGGTGTTATTTAGGTTCTCAAAGTAGTTGTTGAAAATAGAGATATTATCATTGGAATCCTTAAAATAAATTCCAGAATGCTTATTTTCCGAGATTATGTTGCTTGAAAGGGTGCAATTGCGATTCTCGAGTAAATAGATTCCGCAGTTTCCCTCTATTATTTTATTATTTTTAAAGGTAGCATTTTCGCATTCAAAAAGCCCAATTCCAGCTTCAGGAATCTCTAATTCTTTGGAAACAAAACCTGTAAGGTTAGTGCTATTCTGAACAGAATTTCCGGTCAAAACACTGTCTTTGGAATGGATTAGGCAGATTCCTAATTCATTATTTTGGGCCCAATTTTCCTTTAGAAAAAAGGTTCCATCTGCTACACATATTCCGATATTGTTGTTTTGGGCTATATTGCCTTCCAAGTTGCAATTTTCCGAGCTTATAATAAAAAGCCCAATAAACTCGACTACAAGCTGATCCCTATTTTGACTGAATTTTTCATTATTATAAGAGGCTCTGTTTTCAGTCAAAGAACAATTGTCTGAATAATCTAGAGAAATTCCATAATTATTATATAAAGCTGTATTTTTGGTCAAGGAAGTGGACCCAGATTCATCCAGCCAGATTCCAATCCTGTTGTTTAGAGCTTTGTTTTCAGTCAAGATGCTTCCGGGTGAATTAATTAAAGCAATTCCAAATCCCTGTTCCTGTTTATTAAGATCAAGTTCTTCGCTTCTTAAAAGATTTCTTTCTTTAGAAAGAGCTCGATATACAGGAATATAATTATTATCCGAGACTATATTCTCTGAAAGTCTACAATTTTTGGAAGAATCTAGATAGATTCCATTACTATTATTTTTAGCTGTATTTCCTTTTATTTCACAATTTTCTGAATGATATAGAGTAATTCCATTCATACTGTCATTATAGATTTCATTAGAATCTATTATATTTTCATTAGAATTATATATATAAATACTGAATAATATATTTTTAGCTGTATTACCTTTTATTTCACAATTTTCGGAATTTTCAAGACAAAATCCATAACAATAAGTATTGCGAATTTCATTAGAATCTATTATATTTTCATTAGAATTATATAATAAAGTACCGTACGAATTATTATAATCAGTGTTTCCTATTATTTTGCAATTTTCGGAATAATATAGAGAAATTCCTCTCCAATTATTATGAATTGTATTAGCATTTATTATATTTTCATTAGAGTTTAAAAGATAGACTCCATAACTAGTTTCTGAAACTTCATTATTAAAAAGCTCGTTATTAATGGAATTTGAAAGCCCAATTCCATAATCATTTTTTGAAACTTCATTATTAAAAAGCTCATTGTTGTTGGAATTTAAAAGTCCAATTCCAATTTCATTATTATTCTGAATTTCATTATTAAGGAGCACATTATTGCTGGAATTTAAAAGCTCAATTCCAATATAATTATTTTGCAAATTATTGTTTACAATTTTTACTCCTGATACATTGTTAAGGACAATACCTCCTCTCATAAAGACATCCTCATCTACAAAGGAGGCATTTTTGATAGTAAAGCCTTGAATTGAAATGTCGTTTGCACTTATATTGAACACATTATCTTTGAAATTTGAGCTGACAATAGTAGCTTTTGGATTTTCTGAAATTGCTTTGAGCTTTATATCAGGTTTGTTTATTTCTATGTTTTCCAAATAGGTGCCAGGGTAAACTAGAATTGTATCTCCTGAAGAAGCGTTCTTTACCGCTGCCTGAATCGAAGTATAATTTTCCCCGGCCTCATTTTTAGCAACAAATAACTCTTTTGCAAAAGCGGTGTTTGCTGTCAGCATCAAAAGGACAGCTCCTATTCCAAAAAGAACCAGTTTTTTTTGAGAATTCATAAATCCCTCCATATTTAAAGCTCTTCTGATTTAACTTCTATATCCAAAGTTAAATCTCGAGCCAACTTACTTGTTTTTTTGCGATCATACGATTAGAATCTAAGAAAACATCTCAAGTTATAAAGATCCAATCCTAAATATTTATAGAT
>JAQUFK010000191.1 GCA_028684695.1 Methanosarcinaceae archaeon
GACCATGTATTTTTTTCCTTTCCACCTCCAGCGATTGCTTACAAAAAGCAGCCCAAACCCCAAGGCCAGGATTCCAAAGAGCTTGTGGAAGAAAAGAAGCCAGTTCAGAAAAGGAAGATTTAGACCCAAGCCTGCTGAATAAAGCATGTAAAAGACTGAAGGAAACAGCAAAATAAAGGCTATTTCTGCAACCTGAGCGTGCAGCTTCAGGCTCTTTTTTTTCATTGCGAGAGCAAAGAGAAGCAGCAGAAAGGAAAAAATTTGGAATGAGAAGGAAAGACTTGAGAGAGTTTGTGGGCTTGAATTTAGAGCCAGAAATTATTCCCCCTTTCTAGAAAATCCAGATTCTGAATACTTCAGGAAAACTTTTTTAAAATTATTATTAATTTCTTCCCAAATGGATTACTTTCAATATTAACTGAAAGCTATTTAGTTTTATTTTCAGAATTATTAGTATGAGTCTTAAAGCTTAGATTTTCCAAAAAAGGCTTGGGTCCAGGAAGCTTCCTAAGCAGAGGACTGCAAGAAAAAGGGGCTGATGAAGAAAATAAATTAAAAGGGAATAGCGCCCGAGCAGGCAGAAAAACCTAACAGGAAGGAGTTTGGAAAAATCCGGGAAAACAAAAAGCCTCTGGTTCTCAGGATAAAGGCTTTTTCCAAGGAAAAGGCCCAGCAAAAGCACTCCGAACCAGGGAAAAAGCGGAAAATAATCTAGACTATTAAATGCTTCGGGCCGGAAACCAAGCCAGAGCAGAGCTGAAAAACGGAAGCTTCGCTTCCAAAGAAATAAGCCTCCAAGAAGAAAAAAAAGACTGGAAAACAATAGGAAAAAAGAAGATAAAGCCCTGCCTGAAAAGCTATTTCCGTTTTTTAGGGAGAGCCAAGGGTAGATTAGAAGAGAAGAAAGCCCAAAGAAATGCAAAATTCCAAAAGCAATGTAGCGCTCTTCTATAAATATCCAGCTTACTGCAGTTAGGAAGAGCCCGAGGGAAAAGAGTTTCAGGCCCCTTTTTAGGAATTTTCCAAAGCCTTTTTTCCAAAAGCGCTTTTTCCTAAATTCTTTTGCTTCAGCAGCTATCATCCCAAGTTCTTTTTTTTCCTGCTTTGAATGACTAAGAGAAAGGGCAATTCCGGAAAGGAGAATAAAAAGAATTGCCGAACTTCTTCCAATATAGAAAAGGGGACCGGAATTTAGGGAGAGCTTTAGCAGCTTGAAAAAATCAAGGGTGTAGGCGAAATGAAAAACGAGCATAAACAGAACCGCAAGCCCGCGAAAAAAATCGATTTCCCAGAAACGTTCGGGCTTTGAATTCATAATCCAAGCGTGAAACCGGAAATGAAAATCTCCATATCAGAGGAGCTAGGCCTCAGCTAGCCATAACACACGCTTTTCACCTCCGCTAATTTTAAAGATTCCTTTGGAATCCGGAGTTTTGTATTTTAAAAAAAAAGAAAAAAACGGAAGAAGGAGAGAGCTTAATTCTTTCTCTGCCTTCTTACAAGAGCTGAAACTCCAAGACCTCCAACTGCAAAGAGTATCTCAAAGCCAGGAATTCCTTTCTTTTCCTCATCAGGTTCTGATTCTACTTCAGATCCAGGTTTGTTTTCAGAATCAGGGGATTCTGATTCAAGAGGAGGAATATCCACTGCTTTTTCTTTTGTTGCTGTTATGGCAAAGGGAGAAAAACTATTGGCTTTGGCACTGTATACGTAATTTTCCTCATCGTCGAGCTCAGCCTTACGCTCTGTCGGGCAGTTGACCCATTCATCGTTTTCATAATGCTGCATTAGGACAGAAGAGCCCGGATCAAGTCCATCTACCCATTCCTTGGGAACCTTGAAAGTCAATTCTGCGTTTTCAAGGTTATTACCTACGCCTTTGCTGATTTCAACGTCTATATATTGGAATACTTCTCCTTGCGGAGCACTCTTAGCTGCTGCAGGCTTTCCTTTTAACATCTCAACCTTCACAACAACTTTTCCAGCATTTTCCATCGGGGTAAAAGCAAGGGCCGTGATAATATTGTCCGCACCACTAAATGCCAGTCTGACCGGAGTCTTTGCAGCGGCAAAACTCCTCATAATCTCCTTTGCAGCGACATTTTTAGGCTCATGAGTTACAGGCATGCCCCCACTTCCACCGCCACTTCTGCGGGGGATTACTTTTTCTTCGCTGTTTTTAACTGTGAATTCAGCCTTCTCATTAAATGTTGGCTTTTTATCATTTCCAGTGTTCAAGATAAATTCGATATCGTAATCTCCTTCCTTTAAATTTGATGTGTCAATGGATATTTGATATGTATAATTTATACTATTCCCATATCCATATCCATATCCATAACCATAACCATAGCCGAAGTTATAGCCATAACCATATCTATTTCCATAGCCATAACCATAGCCATAGTTATTATCTACAGTATCTACACTTATGATATCGCTGTTGTTACCTATCGGCTTTCCATGCTGGTCAAAATTTATAAAAAAAGAGCCTTCCCCTTTAGTAATCTTCACAGAATAATTCTCAATAGGGACATAAGAATCCCCGGCTTCAATCTCTGAAGTAACTTTGAATTTTAAAGAATCTCCTTGTTCAACCTCAGTCTTGTCCAAATCGATATGAAGTTTAACCGCTCCCGCGGGCCCGGATAATACTAGCATTAAAACGATAGCAAGTGTTATCCCCGCACTTGCAAATCTTCTATAGATTTCTTTTTTCTCACTGGAACTCATTATTCCTTCCCTCTTGCCACATTACTTTCAATTATTTTCATACACGACAGTCAAGAATACATATAAATTAATTTTAAGGAAAAACTTTGTTTATTTATCGGATTCTTTCATATTAAATCTATGTAGTTTTCTAACTTATTTTTATATAGTCTAAGATTCAGAATAATAAAAGGCATAGAAAGATTGTTGCCTTAAGCTTTGATACAAAATTTCGATTTTTCCGATTTTAACTGAGTGAACAGAAAATCTCAGAGGAGGACATGAAAATAGGGAAGCTGAGCTTTTTTATTAGCTTCGCATATTCAGTCTCCCAATTCGTTTTATTAGTTCAATATGAGTTTATTGTCACATTCAGTTAATATAACAATCAAAGGATTCCTATTTTTTAAATATGTTTTACTTATGACATTTTTTCTCTATATATACATTTCGATTATCATTTATTTTAGCAAAAAGATTATGCTTTAATTTCCAACAAGCAGGCAGATAAAAAAAATAATAAAAACTACATAAGAAATATATTCATTTAGTGTACAGAATAAATATTTATAGAACGCAGCGTAAAATCTCTGAGACTTTAGCCCAGGGGATAGAAGTCTTAACGTACTCCTAACCGTCTATAATCTTCTAAAGCCTCTTTACTCACATATCTTAGGATAATTTTACAT
>JAQUFK010000192.1 GCA_028684695.1 Methanosarcinaceae archaeon
GAATTCCGGAGGCATGATATAGTTTTGTGGAGACAATGTTTGTATCTTCTATATAACTCTGGGTGGCATTCCATTCATTGCTGTTTGTCCAGAGGAGTTTTTCTCCAGTATGAATGCAGGCCAGAGATTCTTCGACATGCTGGGCATGGTCGCGGCGTGGATAAAAAAATCCGAATAGTTCCCCTTTTCGGCCCATGCTTACCAGAACTTCGGAATTTCCAAAAATCACGTTTGGCTGCTTGATCAAGCCCTTTCCCCTCGCATCAGGTGTTCAAGCTTTGCAGAATCGGGAGCTGGAGATATGATATGTTCGCAGACTTCATGGCCTGCAGCCTTACAGCTTACCTCTCGCACTTGGATGGTTCTGCCTGCAACTTCGGTAAAATAACCTGCAAGGTAGCCGCTCATAAAGGCGCAAACCGGCTGGTCAGCCTCTCCCCAGACATCGGCAATAAAAGAATCCTTTACAATAACTCTGCCAGTCATGCTCTCGCAATCGCATTTTATGTCGAGCAGCCCCCAGCCTACTGCCCGGTAAAGCTCGGCAATCATATCAGGAGCGTTTTTCAGATCAATTGCCATAATACTTTTAAAATATTTTGCAGCTTCAATTCCTCCCTTTAATCCCGACTGAATGAGCAAGCCCTCCGCATGGGGGGCATTATCGTAAAAGGTTTTGATAACATCTGCCAGAGTTTTTGCTCTTGCAATAATTGCCCTGACCCCGATCACGTTCATGGTAAAATCCACGGCATAGATCATTTTGTATTTGGAAATTCCATATTCTATTTCCTTTACAGGCCCAAAAGCTTTCATTTCTTGCGCCAGTTTTTCTAAGTCCACCTCCTTTTTTATCTTGGAAAATATGGAATATTTGCCTTCAGCTTCGGTTTCAGTGTTATCGATATGCCCTATTTTTATGTCAACCCCGTGCTCTTCCAAAAAATTCAATATCGCCGCAAGATTTCCTTTTTCTCTGGGATAACTTATCTTAAACCATACGATTTCCGTATCTTCATCCCAACCTGAAAACATGCATAAATCCTGAACCATTCGAGATTCCCCCTTTCAGAATTAAATGCCAAATCCCTGCTCTATTCTGGCTTTTTCTGAGATTTTTAAAAAATCAGATTCCCCTGGGCCCTTTCCTTTTCCCCTTACTTTCTCTGTGTTTTTCACTGAGTCTTTGAAAGACTTCGGCCTTAAAGTCCATCAGGACAGCCATAAAATTCACAGCTGCATCAAAAGCTGAAGGATGCACACTAAAATAAGAATGGACATCCCCGTCCCCTAACCATTTGGTGCACATATAATAATAGTGGTCCGAGGTTAATAGATGTTTCCAGATTCGCAGCAGGGCTCGATCTCCAGTCTCTTTTACATAGGGCTCAAGGAGTTTTATCTCTTCAAAACAGCGTCTTTGCATATCATTTCCAAGCCAAGCGCTCGTATCGCGTTCCATATCAGCCCAGGAGATTGTGGAAAAATCCCCAATATCAAGCTCGGCAACAGGCTTGTATTTTTTTATGACCTCTGAAGGGGTGGCAAAGTCTAGGGGCGTTTTTCTAATTTCTCCGGGTAATTTTTTTAAAAACTCGAAGATTCCAGTTTCTTTCCATTGGTGTTCTCCAAAGGTCTCATAATCCAAGAAAATATTTACAGTATCTTCCTTTATGTTTGAGACCCAGTACGCCCATTTATCTGCAGTCAGAGGGTACTCATCCCACCAGCGAGCCGAAAAACGGTAACCTATGTCATCACTTAATTTGTAATTTCTAAGAAGAAGAGGAAGTCCGGAAGCTTTTGCCTGGTACAGAAAGTTTGGGGACCTCCAGCCAAGGAGGTGATCAGCTCCTTCGGCAAGGATGGCTTTATAGCCCAGCTCTGCAGCAAGTTTTGCTATGCTGTTGTTATATAGAAGTTCGGTATTCCGAAAAATTTCAGGCTTTACTCCAAGAAGCTCGGAGATCAGCTGTCTGTGTTCTTTAATTTCTTCTATAAATTCGGTTTTATCCTCAAAAAGGCTTGAGAGGGAATGATAAAAGGTTTCATCCAGAAATTCCACATGTCCGGTTTGGGCCATTTGCCTAAAATCTTCGAGTAAATCTTTTCCCCAAAGTTCACACTGTTCAAGCAGGGTTCCTGTTATTGAAAGAGAAAACTTAAACTTACCTTCCTGCTCGTCTAGGGCTTTTAGAAGGAGCTTATTTGCAGGGCGGTAGCATTTATTAGCAACTTTATTAAAGATTTCCCGGTTTCCCTCTTCATCAAAGTACCTGAAAAACCCAGTTTTAGCATCTGGCCAGAAAGTACGCAACCTGAAAGGTTGGTGGACCTGAAAATACATGCAAAGGGAAGTCATTTTCTTTCCTCCAGAAGAGCTCGTCTGAAATCGGAAAGAATGGAATAATAGTTCAGCGCTTTTTCATAGCCTTCCCTGCTGTTATTTTTAGTTCCCATGGCAAAGAGAAGATCACTTTGCTGAAGGTAGCCAAAAATCCGTTTGAAAGCTTCATAATTTGGAAGCTCCCTGATTTTCCGAAGGTCTTCTCCCGCTCGCCCGAGTTCCCGAAAATAAAGTTGTTGAGCCCGGTTTCCAAGCACGTTGTGCATTCCATAACGGATTGTTTGTTCAGTTTGAAGGGTGGAGAGTTTTTTGGGGCTGAAACGGACGATTGCTTCGGAAGGGGTAAGCATTTCAAGCTCTCTTTTTTTTAGTTCCAGAGGAAGTTCTTTTATAAAAGTTGCAATCTGGCTTTTTTTCTTGTGGTGCAGACAGAGGGTTGCATAATTAAAATAGAGCGTTACCAAGTCTCCTTCCATGTTGCTTATCCAGTCTGCAAACTTTTCCGGAATCAAGGGATAGCCTTTCCAGCTCCGTTCCGAAAAACGAATTTCAAGGTCTTCGCTAAGGTTTATGTGCCTAAGTAAAGTCGGAAGTCGGTTTTTATAGATGTGGGATGGAGCAGAGCCATTTAGAAGGTTTTTGGAGCCTTCTCCGATAATACCTTTAAATCCAAGCTCGATTAGGCTGTCCTCAACTCTTTCTGAAAGTAAAAGCTCGGTATTTGTAAAGATTTTTGGAATTTCCCCTATAAATCGCTGTAAAAGGAAAGTCTGCAGCTTAACTTCTTCCTGAAACCAGGAAAGATCGGGATAAAGAGCGCTTAGGGAATGAAAATGGCAGCTTCCTAAAAATTCCACCTGCCCCGATTCTTGCAGTTTCAGAAAAGAATTCCGTACTTTAGGAGCCCAGTAACACTGGTTAAGAAAAGGGCCCGAAAGAGCAAAAGCATACTTTCCTCCATTTTCTATAGAGCTTTG
>JAQUFK010000193.1 GCA_028684695.1 Methanosarcinaceae archaeon
CTAAGAGAAAACAGCCTGCTTTCGATGCCCGCACTTCTCATTCTCATCCCGGCTCTGATCAAAATCGGAGGGGATACAGGAAGTATGCTGGGCGCCAGGCTCTCTTCTGCTTTTCATATGGGCCTTGGAGAGCACCTCCACAAAAATCCCGTAGTTCATAATAGCCTTATTGCAGCAGCCATCGTAGGATTTGTTTCTTCAGGTTCGGTTACCGTGCTTGTCTGGATCGCAAGCCAGCTCCTAGGATACGGGATGCCTTTTCTAATCCTGCTAAAAATTAGCCTGATTGCAGTTTGTATAGAACTCGTAGTGGTTCATTCCGCAACAATAGGCATCGCTTTTGCTTCCCACAGGTTTGGAATCGACCCGGATGATACTGTAATTCCTTTTATTGCGACCCTTGGAGATCTTGTAGGGGTTGTCGGAATCTTTATAGCGCTGGGGCTTTTAGATATAATTTGAATATTAATATAATTTCCAATCTTCTTTTATTACAAAAATCAAGCCTTAGGATTTAAAATTTGAGAGTTCGGCTTCAAAAATAAATAATTACTATGAGCTGCATAACATAAGCCAGCAATAATTGTGTAGAGTTGATACAGATACTATGTTCCCAAAAGAATTCAGGTACAGTCCACGGAATCTCAAAGATTTGTTGACTGAGATGAAGGACACGTCCGAACTCATGGTGGATCTTGCCTATTCTGCAATGATTTTTGATGACGAAGACATTGCAGAAGAAGTGCTTCACCTTGAAGAAAAAATGGACACGCTGGATTATCATATGAAAATGGCTGCGATGCTAAGTACGCGCCGAGTTGATGAAGCCGAGGAATTGCTTGGAGTTTTAAAGGTTGCCTCCTCCTCGGAAAACATCGCCAACGCGGCAGGAGATATCGCCAAGATTGTTCTTTTGAATATGGGAATTCCCATGGAACTTAAATTGGCGCTTCGAGAAGCAGAAGAAACCATTGTCAGAGCCACCGTAGCCGATGAATCCCCTATGGCCGGCCGCACTCTAGGAGATCTTGAGCTTGACATCGAAACCGGGATGTGGGTGATTGCAATCCGCCGGAACTCGGACTGGATTTATGATCCTGACCAAGAAACCCGCCTCCGAAAAGGAGATGTACTGATTTCCCGAGGTCATGATGATGGAGTCCCTCTCTTTTTTGAGATGGCAACTACAAAAGAGTATATCCCAAGAGCCATTGAGCATGATAAAGTCCTAAAGGATCTCGAGCACGCTGTTGACATTATAGTGGATATGAAAAACATGTCCGAATTATCCGTCGGACTTGCCTATTTTGCCATTCTTTTTGACAACGAGGACATAGCGTATGAGGTAAGCGCCCTTGAAGAAGAAATGGATTCCATGAAATACGAGCTTCAGCACTGGGTCCTTGAAAGCGCAAAGCATGTCAAGGACGTAAACCAGCTTCGGGGAATCCTGCATCTTGCAAGCGCATCAGAAGCAATTTCCGATGCTGCTTATGGAATTGCAGATACTGTGCTACGGGATATTGAGCTTCACCCAATAATCACTCTTGCAGTCAGGGAATCTGAAGAGGTGATCACAAGGCTTAGAGTAGAAGAATGCTCTCCAATTGTGGGAAAAACTTTTTCGGAACTGAAACTTGAAACCGAAACCGGTTTGCACGTGATGGCAATCAAAAGAGAAGAACGCTGGGTCTATGCCCCAAAAGGACATACCAAAGTCCAGGCTGGAGATATCCTTATTGCCCGGGGTTCCAGAATAGGAGAAGGCGCTCTTTTGGAAATGTGTGAGTGCAAAGTGGGGCATTAAGGGCTGCCCTTACTTTTGCCTTATATTTTTATAGGAGAGTCCTTGCTTTTTTAATTTTATTAAACGTTACCAATATTTATTTATCTTCACCTGCCCCCTATCCTATGGGGGTATACTTTTCATGAAATGCGAAATCTGCGAAGCGCAAAGCAATGCAAGATATTGTGAAGCCTGCGGAAAAATCTTAAATGAGGTTATCCGACAGGTAGGAGAGGCCCGCTGGGCCGCAATTGACGATTGTTCTTATATTTATCCTCTTGTTCGAAGAGTGGGAAAGGGAGAAATGAAGGTTCATGACATTATCCAGGCTCTGGATGTAGAGGACTGAAAAAGGCTAACTTTTTGTTTCAGATGAAAACCGAGTTTTTCTTGTATCCTGAGCGTTTTAGTCCTTTTTCTTGGATTTTTAAGCTGTGCGGAAAATTCTGAGATTGAAAATGGAAGAAGCAAGATGCCAAAAGCGATAAAAATTTCAAGTCCTGCCTTTGAAGCAAAGGCCTTGATTCCGAAAAAATATACCTGCGAGGGAAAAAATATCAATCCTACCCTTGAATTTGAGAAGATGCCAGAAGAAGCAAAAAGCCTTGTGCTGATCATGGAGGATCCGGACGCACCTGGAGGGTCGTTTACTCATTGGCTAAGCTGGGGGCTTGATCCAAAGGCGGAGCTTTTGGAAGGGAAAAAGCTCGGGACTGAAGGTAGAAATGATTTTGGAAAACTCGGATACGGAGGCCCCTGTCCTCCCCGAGGAACTTCTCACAGCTACTTTTTCAGGCTTTATGCCCTTGATACCGAGCTTGAACTCAAAGAGGGAGCTTCTCGAAAAGAGCTTGAAGCTGCAATGGCAGGGCATATCCTTGCCAAAGGAGAACTAATAGGAAATTACAGGAGAGGCTGAATTGGGGTTTTTAAAAACCTCTGGAAAAAGCCTCTGGAAAAAGGGCTGGGAAGCTTCAGGAATTTAAGGGAGTTGGGGAATTTGGAGCAAAAAAAGAACAGGGGAACTTTGGATACTTTAGGAAAGGAATTTTTTGAAAATCCTGGAAAAGACCTAGAAATAGCCACCTTTGCAGCCGGTTGTTTTTGGGGAGTGGAAGCGGCTTTTCGAGAGATTTCAGGAGTGCTTGCAAGCGCTGTCGGCTACAGTGGCGGAGCTCTTAAAACCCCTTCATATGAAGCGGTCTGCACCGACAAAACCGGACATGCAGAAGCTCTGCGGCTAGTCTTTGATCCGAAAGTCCTTTCCTACGAGGAACTGCTCGAAGTTTTTTGGCAGATCCACGATCCCACAACAAAAAACAGGCAGGGACCAGATGTGGGATCTCAGTATCGCTCGATTATTTTTTATCATAACAAGGCCCAGAAAAAAGCCGCCTTAGCCTCAAAAGAAAAACTTGAAAGGGAAGGCCGCTTCAAACAGCCGATTGTAACCGAAGTGATTCCGGCCAAAGCTTTTTATTTTGCAGAAGCTTTTCATCAACAATATTTTGAAAAAAGAGCTTTTTCT